>CAQVQZ010000024.1 GCA_948902155.1 uncultured Oscillibacter sp. | reverse complement strand
TGACCCCCTGCTTGTAAGGCAGATGCTCTAACCAGCTGAGCTATGCTCCCGGGTCTGCCGCTTACGTCAAACGGCAAGGGCTATTATACGAAAGAGGCCCCCGTTTGTCAAGACATATTTTGAAATTTTTTTATTTTTTTCTCCACCCGGAGCACTCCTGCATTTTGTTTGAGCTGTTCCAATGTGCGGAGATGATCGCGGCAACATTTTGCTTGCGGGAATGTGATACCTATTTATAATGGCCTACGGAAAAGAGCGGGAAATCTCCAAGTTTTTGTTGACACCATTTCGGAAACTATGGTATACTATCCCATGCGTCGAATGGCGCTGTAATGTTTGTCTGCCGCGCCGCCCTTCCTTTTGACTGATGGGGCGGTGTTGGGAAAGCGCCGCCTTCGGTTTCTCGGGGCGGACGGAATATGGACAGGAGGTGTCTCAGCATGGCAACGAAACGTACCTATCAGCCCAAGAAGCTCCACGGCCAGAAGGTCCACGGCTTCCGCAAGCGCATGGCTACCGCCAATGGCCGCAAGGTTCTGGCCCGCCGCCGCGCCAAAGGCCGCGCGCGCCTCTCCTATTGAGCGGCGGGAGACACTTGAACACGGGTCCTGACAGGGGCGGCTGGAATTGTTTGGATTCCTCCGTCCCTTGTACTGGTTTCCGTTCCGGGAGGATGGCCTATGAAAGCGGCGGTGACGCTGAAAAAAAATCATGAGTTCCGCCTCTTGTACCGGAAGGGCGCGTCGGCGGTGGGCAGCGGCATGGTGCTCTACTGCCGGAAAAACCGCCTGGGGCACAACCGCCTCGGCGTCACGGTCTCCGTGAAGCTGGGGAACGCCGTGAAGCGGAACCGGGCCCGCCGCCGCCTGCGGGAGGTCTACCGGCTCAACAGCCCCCGCCTCAAGCAGGGGTGGGACATCATCCTGGTGGCCCGTGGACGGACGCTGACGGCCCCCTGGAAGGAGCTCAACGACGGTTTCCTTCGCCTGTGCCGGAAGCTGGACCTGCTGGGGGACAAGCCATGAGGTGGATTTTGATCTGGCTGGTGCGGTTTTACCAGCGGAACATTTCTCCCGGCCGGCCCCGGTGCTGCAATTACATCCCCACCTGCTCCCAGTACGCTGTGGAGGCCCTGGAGAGGCACGGCGCGGTCAAGGGGAGCTGGCTCGCGTTCAAGCGCATCCTGCGGTGCAACCCTTTTCATCAGGGCGGCTACGACCCCGTACCGGCGGCGGAAGAAATTCCGCTCGGTTCCGTCCCCGCCGCCAGGCGGCGAGGACTCCACCCGCTCCATTCCTTCCGCCGCTTTTCAAGAGGGGACTTGCGTCCCCCCTTGAGCATTCCCCCTTCCCCGCGGGGGGACGAGGGAGAGGGGCGCGGGGATGTTCCGCATTGACGGGGACATCCATTTCGCTAAAATTTTCCCATTGAAGAAAACGAGAGGACACATTTACTATGTTTTCAACCATCGGATACTTTATCTGTATCCCCTTCGCCTGGCTGGTCCGGCTGTTCTACAGCCTGACCAACTCCTACGGCATGGCCATCATCCTCTTTACTCTGGTGACCAAGCTGATCATGCTGCCGTTCCAGATGAAGTCCAAGAAGAGCATGATGCGCATGAGCCGGATGTCCGGCAGGCTTCAGGAGATTCAGAAAAAATACGCCAACAACCAGACCAAGCAGGCCGAGGAAATGCAGAAGCTCTACGCCGAGGAGGGCGTCAGCCCCATGTCCGGGTGCCTTTGGAGCTTCCTTCCCCTGCCCATTCTGCTGGCCTTGTACTCCATCATCCGCCAGCCTATCACCCACTTCATGATGCTGAGCCGGGACGTGGTGCAGCAGATGGTGGACGCCGTCACCAGCACGGGGATGGATATGTCCAAGATCGTGCAGATGCGGGACGGCGCCGCCGTCGTCAAGGACGGGTTTACCCAGCTTCTGCCCTACGGGCAGATCAACCTGGTCAAGTTCATCGCCTCTGAGATGCCGGAGCTGGGCAGCGGCGTGGACGGCTGGCTCAACTTGAACTACACGTCCTTCGGCCTGGACATGGCCGCGACGCCCTGGAGCATGGTTACGGGCTTCGCCTTTACCTGGGCTGCCATCGGTTTGATTCTGATTCCCATTCTGGCCGGAGGAAGCCAGGTGCTGCTGACCAAAATCACCATGAAGCAGCAGCCCCAGACGGACCCCTCCGCCGCCAGCGCCAACCGCATGATGATGTTCATGCCCCTGTTTTCCGTGTATATCGCCTTCACGATGCCTGCGGCTCTGGGCCTGTACTGGATTGCCCAGAGCGGCATTTCCGCCGTGCAGGAGTTTTTGATGGGCAAGTTTTTCAACAAGCGGCTGGAGGAAGAGGAAAACGCCCGCTATGAGGCCCGGCAGGCGGAGCGGAAGCGGAAAATGGAAGAGGCCAAGGTCCTCCAGGAGCAGCAGCGCCAGCAGGCCACCCAGAAGCAGACCCTGAAGGAAAAGCAGAAAGCCGCCCAGGAGGCCAAGGCTGTGAAAGCCGCCAAAGCCGCCAGCAGCACCACGGAGGCCGGACGGGTGGGCGACAGGCCCTATGCCAGAGGGCGGGCCTATAAACCGGACCGCTATGACGAAACGTAAAGGTGGACAGCCGACATGAGAGACTATATTGATGTGACGGGCAAGAACGAGGACGAGGCCATCTCCAAAGCCCTGGCCCAGCTGAACCTGGACCGGGACGACGTGTCCGTGGAGGTTCTGGAGCGGGCCAAGTCGGGCTTTTTGGGCCTGGGAGCCTGCCCGGCCAAGATCCGCGTGTACTACGGCCCTGAGGAAGAGGAGCCGGTCATCGTAAAGGAGCCGGAGCCTGTGCGGCCCGTGCCCGTTCCGCCGGAGGAACCTCCCCGCCGTCCCGCCCCGGAGCGCCGGGAGCGGCCCGAGCGGAAGGAGCCCAAAAAGGAGCGCCCCGCGCCGGTGGAGAAGAAGGAACGCCCCGCCCCCCAGGAGCGGAGCGCCCAGGCCGCTGAACCGCCGGTCCCCCCCCTGGCCCTGGGGGAGGAAGTGGACGACGAGAAGGCCCAGGCCATCAAGACCTTCCTGGCCGGGCTGCTGGAGCACATGGACAGCGCTGCGGAGATCAAGGTCTACCTCCCGGAGAAGGGCCGGTACAAGGTCATTCTGGAGGGGCAGGGCCTGGGGGCGCTGATCGGACGCCGGGGCGAGACCCTGGACGCCATCCAGCAGCTCACCAGCTACGCCGTGAACCGGGGCGGCGGGCCTCGGGTCCGCATCCATCTGGACGCGGAGAACTACCGGGCCAAGCGGGAGCAGAGCCTCCAGCATCTGGCCCGGAAGGTGGCGGGCAAGGTGGTCCGCTACCGCCGCAGCGTCACCCTGGAGCCTATGAACGCCTATGAGCGGCATGTGATTCACACCGCCTTGCAGGATTACGAGGGCGTGACCACCTACTCCACCGGCACGGACCCCAACCGCCGGGTGGTGGTGGCCTATGACCGGGGTGAGCGGCGCTGAGGGCTGCTGATTGGATAAAATGGAGAACCCCGCCGGAGGTATAGCCTCCGGCGGGGGTTTTTATTTTTCCAGCTTTTTCAGGTGCTTCGATGCGGCTTTCAGCATCAGCTTTTTCTTGCCGGTGGATTCGAAATCCACTTGCAGCAGGGCGTCGCCGCCCATGGGCTGGACGGACAGCACCGTCCCCTGGCCGAAGGCGCTGTGCTCCACCCGGTCCCCCTGGGCCAGGGTGAGGGACGGGCCCGCCGCCTGGGCGGCGTGGAGGGGCGGAGCGGGGCGGGATGTAGTAGTCGCGGAGTAAGTACCGGCGCTTCTCTGGGGTCCGCCGTAGGCGGGACGGCCATAGGTCCCGCTGCCGTACGCGCCGAAGGTCCCGCCGGGCTCCAGGTTTTTGCCCTCCCAGCGCAGGTTGTTTTCGGGAATCTCCTCCAGGAAGCGGGAGAGGCGGTTGGAGGACGTGCGGCCGTAGAGCATCCGCTGGCGGGCGTTGGTCAGGGTCAGGCGGCGCTTGGCCCTGGTCATGGCCACATAGCACAGGCGGCGCTCCTCCTCCAGCTCCTCCTCGTCGAACTGGGCGGAGCCGCCGGGGAAAATCCCTTCTTCCATGCCCACCACGTAGACCAGGGGGAACTCCAGGCCCTTGGCGGCGTGGATGGTCATCATGGTCACGCAGTCGTCGCCGTTCTCCAGGGAGTCCAGGTCCGTGTAGAGGGCGATCTCGTTGAGGAAGCCGGAGAGGGTGGCGTCCTCGGGCTGCTGGTCCAGAAAGCCCAGGATGTTGGACTTCAGCTCCTGGACGTTCTCCAGGCGGCCCCGGCTCTCCATGTCGTTCTTGTCCTTCAGGGCCTGGGTGTAGCCGGTCTGGTCGCACACCGCGTCGTAGAACTCCGGCAGGGCCAGGGTCCCTCCGGCCTTCCGGAGGTTGTCGATGAGGTCGGCGAAGGCCAGCAGCTTCTTGGCGGGGCTTTTCAGCTCCGGGAACAGGTCCGCGTTGCGGATGATCTCGTAGAGGGACGCGCCCTGTTCCGCCGCCAGGGCGGCGACCTTGTCCATGGTGGTCCCGCCGATGCCGCGGGCGGGGGTGTTGACGATGCGGCGGAGGCGGAGGTCGTCCAGGGGGTTGTTCAGCACGCAGAGGTAGGCCAGCATGTCCTTGACCTCCGCCCGGTCGAAGAACTTCATGCCGCCCACGACCTTATAGGGGATGCCGCTGCGCTTCATGGCGTATTCCAGGGCGTTGGACTGGGCGTTCATGCGGTAGAGCACGGCGGCGTCCCGGAAGCCGGCCCCCTTGCCCACCTCCGCCAGGATGTCCCCGGCCACGAAGGCGGCTTCGTCGCTCTCGTTCAGCGTGGTGCGGACGGCAACGGATTCGCCGCTGCCGTTGTCCGTCCAGAGGGTTTTTCCCTTCCGGCCGGTGTTGTGCTGGATAACGGCGTTGGCGGCGTCCAGGATGTTTTGGGTGGAGCGGTAATTCTGTTCCAGGCGGATGACCCGGGCGTTTTTGTACTGCTGCTCGAAGTTCAGGATGTTCTCGATGTTGGCTCCCCGGAAGCGGTAGATGGACTGGTCGTCGTCGCCTACCACGCAGAGGTTTTCCCGCCCTCCGGCCAGGAGGCTGGTCAGGAGGTATTGCAGGTGGTTCGTATCCTGGTACTCGTCCACGCAGACATAGCGGAATTTGTTCTGATAATAGGCCAGGACCTCCGGCTCCTGCTTCAGGAGGGTGACGGTGTGATAGATGATGTCGTCAAAGTCCAGGGCGTTGGACGCGGCCAGCTTCTTCTGGTAGGCGCGGTAGACCTTGGCGATGCGGCCCAGCCGCCAGTCGCTCTCGGCGCTGTGCTTCTGGGCAAATTCCTCCGGGCTCTGGTACTTGTCCTTGGCGGCGCTGATGATGGAGAGGACGTTTTTCGGGGGGAAGGCTTTTTCGTCCAGGTTCAGCTCCTTTAAGAGGTCCTTCACCACCCGGCGGGAGTCGTCGGTGTCGTAGATGGTGAAGTCCTTGCCGAAGCCCAGGCGGTCGATGTCCCGCCGGAGGATGCGGACGCAGGCGGAGTGGAAGGTGGAGGCCCAGACGTCGTTGGCGGCGGGGCCCAGGCGGGCGGCAAGGCGGTCTTTCAGCTCCCCCGCCGCCTTGTTGGTGAAAGTGATGGCGATGATCTCCCAGGGCCGGGGCACGTCCACGGCGCAGAGCCGCCGGGCCCGGGCCGCCTCCTCCCCGCTGGGGTCCTCGGGGAAGCTCTCCAGGAAGGCCAGGTCCTCCTCCGTCGCCTCGGGGGGGACGAAATCGGAATCGCTGCCCCGGCCATAGGTCAGGAGGTTGTACACCCGCTGGATCAGCACGGTGGTCTTGCCGCTGCCCGCCCCGGCCAGAAGGAGCAGGGGGCCCTCGGTGGTCATGGCGGCTTTGCGCTGCATGGGGTTCAGCCGCCGGAGGTCCCCGGCGATCACCGCCCGGCGGGCGGCGGCGTAGCGTTGGTTGAAGTCATTCATAGCTTGTTTTTCCTCGGTTCTCGTCCCGCCGGTTGATTTGCGGTGGGACGGTGTTCTACAGCGACTCGATCAAAGAGGCCAGCGCCTCGTGGAAGCGGCCTACGTGGAGGCCGTCCACAAAGCGGTGGTTCAGTTCCAGGGAGATGTGGAGGATTTTCCGGCTTTCTTCTTCCGCGTACTTCCCCCAGGCGATGCGGGGGACCGCGTCGTCGGGGTCGAAGTCCCGCTCGTTGGTCAGGGCCGTCAGCTCCACCCAGGGGAGGCAGGTGAAGTAAATCAGGTCCAGGCTGTTCTCCTGGCTCAGGAACGTGGTCTGGGCAAAGCTCTTCTCCCTGGCGGCGCGGCAGAAGGCTTCGATGCTGTCCCCGCAGGGCATGGTGACGATGTGGAAGTGCTCGCTGCCGGGGTGGAGGTCCGTGAAGCTGGGGCTGCGGCGGTCGAAGAGGACCAGGTCCTCCCCCTGGAGGGCATAGCGGAACGCCTCCACCTGGTTGACGGCCTGGGTGCAGAGATAGACCAGGGCGTAGTAAAAGGAGATCTTGCGCTCCTTGGCAAAGACGTACAGCCGGGTCACGTCCTGCCGGAAGGTGACGCTGAAAAAGGGCTGGGACATGGGGGAGAAGAACTCGAACTGCTCCCGCCGGGGCCAGGACGCCCGGTCTATGATCTGGGTCATGGCGGACCCTCCTTTCCGAAATATCCGGTAGGATACAGTATACCAAACCGGGCGGAAATTGCAAGCCTGTCCATTTTTCCTCTTTCCTTGCCGCCGGTTTTCTGGTATACTGCCTTTGGAATTTTGACGGAAAGGCGGACATGCCATGAACCTCTGCGACCGGGAGACCCTCCGCGCCCTGCTGGGGCGGCACGGGTTCCATTTCTCCAAATCCATGGGGCAGAATTTCCTCATCGACCCCCAGGTCCCGGCGGACATCGCCGCTGCCTCCCAGGCGGACGGGTCCTGCGGCGTGCTGGAGATCGGCCCCGGCGTGGGATGCCTCACGGCGGAGCTGGCCCAGAGGGCGGGAAAGGTGGTTTCCGTGGAGCTGGACCGGAAGCTCCTGCCGGTGCTGGCGGAGACGATGGAGGGTTTCAGCAACGTGGAGATCGTCCCCGGCGACGTGATGAAGCTGGACCTTGCGGCGCTGGCAGCGGAGAAGTTCGCCGGGCTGCGGCCGGTGGTGTGCGCCAACCTGCCCTATAACATCACCACGCCGGTGCTGACGAAGCTGGTGGAGGCGGGCTGTTTTGAAAGCGTCACCGTGCTGCTGCAAAAGGAAGTGGCCTGCCGCCTGGCCGCGCCCCAGGGGTCCTCGGAGGGCGGGGCCTTTACGCTGTGGCTCCAGTATTACATGGAGGCGGAGGCCCTGTTCTCCGTTCCGGCGGCGAAGTTCTATCCCGCGCCCAAGGTGGACTCCGCCGTCCTCCGCTGCGTCCGGCGGGAGCGGCCCGCCGTGGAGGCGGGGGACGAGGCGTTTTTCTTCCGGGTGGTCCGGGGGGCCTTCCTCCTGCGGCGGAAAACGTTGGCCAACAGCCTGTCCGCCGCCCTGCCGGAGCTGGGCCGGGAGGCGGTGCAGGACGCGATCAACGTCTGCGGCCTGCCCGCCGCCGTCCGGGGGGAGAAGCTGACGCTGGAGGACTTCGCCCGGCTGGCGGGGGAACTGAAAAAGAGGGTTTGAATGGGAAAGGACACGATGATGGAAGATTCCAATACTACGATTGTGAAGAAAACCGTGAAAACAGGCGTTACCTTTGGGAGCGCGCTGGCAATGGTCGTCAGCTATACGAACTGGCATTCGGTGGGCTGGGCCATCATCCATGGTCTGATGAGCTGGGTGTATGTCGTCTATTACGTCCTGCGCTATTGATCTGGAGAGTTTGAAAAAGGAGAGCGCCATGGAAAACTATTTTCGCCCGGAGCTGGGCCGGGAGCGGCTTTTGGAAATCAGCTCCATCGGGTTGGCCCACATGGGGGACGCGGTGTTTGAGCTGCTGGTCCGGGCCTGGCTCTGCGCCCACGGCGGGGCCACGGGCCGGGGGATGCATCAGGCCGCCGTCCGGCTGGTGTGCGCCGAGTCCCAGGCGGAGAAGGCGGAGAAAATCCTCCCCCTGCTGACGGAGGAGGAGAAAGCCGTCTTCCGCCGGGGGCGGAACGCCCAGGTACACACCGTCCCCCACCACGCCAGCCGCGCCCAGTACGGCGAGGCCACGGCTCTGGAGGCCCTGCTGGGGTGGCTGTACCTCCAGGGGCGGACGGAGCGGATCAACGAGCTGTTTTGCACGATGATAGAGGAGGAGAGGACCCATGTCCATTGACGCGATCTGTTTGCAGGCGGTGACGGCGGAGCTGCGGGAGCAGCTGGTCGGACTCCGGGTGGACAAGGTCCAGCAGCCCGCCAGGGACCAGGTGATTCTGCTCTTCCGGGGGCGGCGGCTGCTGCTGAACGCCGGGGCGGGCGCGCCCCGGATGCAGCTGACGGAGATTCTCCGGGACAACCCGGCGGAGCCGCCCATGTTCTGCATGCTCCTGCGGAAGCACCTGGCCGGGGCGCGGGTGGCGGACATCAACCAGCCGCCCCTGGAACGGCTGGTGCGCATCGAGTTCGACGCCGCCGACGAGCTGGGCCGCGCGGGGCGGCGGACCCTGGTGCTGGAGGCCATGGGCCGGAGGAGCAATTTGATTTTGCTGGACGAAGAGGGGCGGGTCATCGACAGCCTCCGCCGGGTGGACGCGGAGATGTCCGCCCAGCGGCAGGTGCTGCCGGGGCTGTTCTACCAGCCTCCCGCCTCCGCCGGACGGCTCCCTATCACGGAGGAAACCGAAGAGGGCTTCGCCGCCCGCTTTGCCGCCGCGCCGCCGGAGAAGACCCTGGACGCCTTTCTGCTGGACAGCTATTTCGGCCTCTCGCCGCTGATGGCCCGGGAGCTGGCGTTTCAGGCGGCGGGGGACACGGACGTGCGGGTGTTCCAGTTGGACGGCCCCGGTCCGCTGTGGCGGGCCATGGAGGCGTTTTTGGCGCGGGTCCGGGAGGGGCGGTTTACCCCGGTGTGCCTGTTCCGGGACGGGAAGCCTCTGGAGTTCGCCTGCGTGCCGGTGGAGCAGTACGGCGGCGCGGTGGAGACGGTGGCCTATGACAGCTTCTCCGCCCTGCTAGACGCCTTTTACGAGGCCAGGGAACGGCAGGAGAGGACCCGGCAGCGGGGGGCAGACCTCCTGCGGGCGGCGTCCACCGCCCGGGACCGCCTCCGGCGGAAGCTGGCCCTCCAGGAAAAGGAGTACGCCGCCACCCAGGACCGGGACAAGCTCCGCGTTCAGGGGGACCTGATCACCGCCAACCTCTACCGCATGGAGCGGGGGAGGTCCAGGCTGGACTGCGAAAATTATTACGAGGACAACGCCCCGGTCAGCATCCCCCTGGACCCCCTGCTGACCCCCCAGCAGAACGCCGCCAAATACTACAAGCGCTACAACAAGGCCAAGACCGCCGAAAAATACCTCCGGGAGCAGATGGAGCTGGCCCGGCGTGACTTGGAGTACCTGGAGAGCGTTTTGGCGGAGATTGCCCAGGCGGAGACGGAACAGGATTTCCTGGATATCCGGTCCGAGCTCCGGGAGGGGGGATTTTTCAAAAAGCAGGGCAAGGGCAAAAAGGAGAAGACCCGCGCCGCCGCGCCCTGGGAGTTCCGCACCAGCTCCGGACTGCGGGTCCAGGTGGGGCGGAACAACCGGCAAAACGACAAGCTGACCCTGAAGGACGCGGACCGGCGGGACCTCTGGCTCCACACACAGAAGATCCACGGATCCCACGTGATCCTGCACTGCGCCGGGCAGGCCCCGGCGGAGGAGGACGTCGCCGAGGCGGCGATGCTGGCTGCGTGGTTCTCCCAGGCCAGGGAGAGCGGGAACGTGCCTGTGGATTACACCGAGGTCCGCAATGTGAAAAAGCCCGCCGGGGGGCGGCCCGGCATGGTGATTTACAATACCTATCGGACGGTCCATGTGACGCCGGAGGAGGATAAGGTCAAGCGGATGCGGGTTAAGTGAGAGGCGGAGAAACGATGGAGCGGCCCCGGCTTTTGCCGGGGCCGCTCGCCCTTCACTTGTGGTACTTCGTTCCCGCGTTGATCTGGTAGGCCCGGTAAATCTGTTCCAGCAGCATCACGCGGGCCAGGTGGTGGGGGAAGGTCATGGGAGACATGGACAGCCGGACCCACGCCTGGGCCTTGATGGACGGGTGGAGGCCGTGGGAACCGCCGATCAGGAACGCCAGGCGGCTCTCGCCCCGGCCGGCCCACTCCGCCATCAGCCGGGCCAGTTCCTCGCTAGAGCGCTCCTTGCCCTCGACGCAGAGGGCGATCAGGCCGGAGGAAGGGGGCAGCTTTCCCCGGATGGCCTCCGCCTCTTTCGCCAGGGCGGCGTCGATCTGGGCGGGGGACGGGTCCTCCGGAAGGCGCTCCTCCGGCAGCTCCACCAGCTCCAGCTTGCAGCAGCGGCTGAGGCGCTTGGCGTACTCCGCCGCCGCGTCGGCGTAAAACTTTTCCTTCAGCTTCCCGACGCACAGGAGGGTTATTCGCTGCATACCAAGCCTCCTGTCAGGCGGTAGGCCCCGCTGAGGCGGTCCCGAGGCGCGGTGGAAAGGCGGGGCCCCAGCCCGGCGGCGCGGAGGGCCGTCTCCACCGTCCGGAGGGCCATGGCGGGGGTGTTGTTCTCCCGGCTCAGGTGGGCCAGGATGATCTCCTGCGCTCCCGCCGCCGCCAGGGTGACGGCGAAGGCGGCGGCGTCCTCGTTGCGGAGGTGCCCGCCGGGGCCGAGAATGCGCTCTTTTAAATAGTAGGGATAGGGGCCGCTCCGGAGGGCCTCCACGTCATGGTTGGCCTCCAGCACCGCCAGGGAGACGCCGGGCAGAACGGCCTCCGCCTCCGGCGTTATCACGCCGCTGTCCGTCAGAAGCCCCACGCCGCCGTCGGGGGTGTCGAACCGATAGCCGCAGGAGCCGGGAGAATCGTGGGAGGTGGGGAAGGCCGTGACGGCGCAGTCCTTGACCGTGAAGCGGTCCGCCTCCTCCAGGCGGTCCTCCAGTCCGGCCATGCGGCGGAGCAGGTCCCGCCCCGCCGGGGCGGTGGCGTAAACGGGGCAGTCCGTGTGCTTCAGCAGGGTCTGGAGGCCGGAGATGTGGTCGGTGTGGGTGTGGGTGATGCAGACCGCATCCAGGTCCGGCAGGTCCAGGCCCAAGGCTTGCAGGCTCTGGCGGATGCGGCGGCAGGAGATGCCCGCGTCCGCCAGGATGTGCCCGCCGTCCCAGGAGAGCAGCAGCGCGTTCCCCGAGGAACCGCTGGCCAGGGTGTGTATGGTCGTCAAGGCTTGGGCCCTCCTTTGCCGTTCAGAGTGTCGCTGAACGCTTTCAAATCCCGTTTCGTCTCCTCCGGGAGCCGGTTGAACTCCACGCCTCGGATGGCGCTCTCCAGGGCGTATAAATGGACCAGACAGACATTCGGGTAAAGCTCTTTCAACCGGAAAAAGGCGTGCTTAGACCCCAGTTCCGCCAGCTTTTCCGGGGAGTCCACCCCCACCGCCGTCAGCTTCCGGGCCATTTCTCCACCGATATTCCGCAGCGCCGTCAAATCCGCCATACAGTCTCCTTCCATCTCCAGGCCTTGACCTAAAGCTCTTTTTGGTTCCTTTTTCTCTCGAGAAAAAGGAACGCCGCGTCCACGTTTCCCCGCTCCATCTTCTGCAAGCGCCGGACCGCCTCCGCCTGGGCCTGCTTGTCCCCGGACTGGGCGAAGGCGCGGTCAATCATCGCCGTCAGATTCTCCAGGGTCAGCGCCCCCAGGTCCGTAAAATTCTCCTGGCCGATGTAGCGCAGGAACGAGGAGACCTTGGGGTCGTATACCACCCCGGCCAGGGGAATCCCCTGCCCGGCGGCAAAAATCAGGGCGTGGAGGCGCATGGATACCACCACCTCCATCCGCGCCAGGGAGCCGATGATGGTCCCGGCGGCTCCGGCGTCGTCCAGGAAGTAGTGGGGCACGCCTTCCAGACCCTGGGCCGCCAGACGGGCGGCGGCGGGGTCCTGGCCCTTCTCCACCGCCGCAAATACCGGCGTGAGGCCGTAGCGCTCCCAGGCCCGGCGGGCCGCTTCCCCGAAGAGGGCCGCTTTCTCCTGGAAGCCGGGCCAGGGGCGGAGGGCGAAGCAGATATACCTGCCCCGGGGCGGTATCCCCGCCCGGAGCAGCACGCTGTCCGTCTTTTCGTCCGAGGCGGGCTTCAGCGTCAGGGCCGGGTCCGCCGTCAGGCGGATGTCGGGCCGGTCCACGCCCATGGATTTCAGCTCCTCTTGGGAATCCGGCTCCCGGAGGGTGATCATATCCACGTTGCGGTTCAGCACCTTCGCCGCCAGCTTCCGGTGGTTCTCGCGGGTGACGGGGCCGATGCCGCAGCCGTACATCTGCACGCCGCAGCCCGCCCATTTCGCTGCCCGGATGTTCATCAGGTAGAACCAGAGGGAGCGCCGGGAGGTCACGTCCTGAATGAGGCTCCCGCCGCCGTTGATATAGAGCCGCGCCTTCCGCATGGCCCCCAGCCAGCCGGGGAAGTCCACCCGGCTGACGGAGCGGACCCGGTAATTCAGGCGGGTGTTTTTCGGGTCCTTGGAGATGACGGTGATGGGCATGTCCGGGTCGATGGAGCGCATTTCCTCCAAGATGGCCTCCAGGATGGCGTCGTCCCCGGCGTTGCCCCGGCCGTAGGCCCCGCAGATCACCACGCCGTCCCGGCGGGCGGAGGGGCGGCTGTGGCGGCGGAGAATCTCCCGGTAAATGTGGAGCTGGGTGTCCACGGTCTTTTCAATGGAGAACTGGGCGGACGCCTTTTCAAAGAGCATTTCCCCCATGCGGCGGCGCAAAGCCTCGTCGCCGCCCAATGCGGCCAGATAGCCGCCCAGGGCCCGCCAGTCGCGGGGTTCGAAGAGGTAGCCGTTGACGCCATGGTCGATGAGGTAGGGGATGCCTCCCACGGCGGTGGAGATGGTGGCCAGGTGGAACCGGGCCCCCTCGGTGAGGGCGTAGGAAAAGGTCTCGGACAGGCTGGTGAGGACGTTGATATCCAGGGCGCTGTAAAAGCGGTCCATGCCGCCGCTGATCCACCCGGCGAAAGTGACCTGGTTTTCTACCCCCAGCTCCCCGGCGAGGGCGGCGAGCTTCTCCCGCTCCTCGCCGTCGCCGGCAATTACTAATCTTAATTTATCACAGGATTTATGCGCTTCGGCGAAACCTCGGATGAGGGTGGACATGTCTTTGACCGGGTTCAGGCGGGCGGCGATGCCCACCACCACGGAGTCCGCCTCCACCTGGGCTCCCAGGCTCCGGAGGTAAGGCAGACGGTCGCCCTGGTCCGGGGCGGGGGTGAAGTCGATGCCGTTGTAAATGGCGTAAAAGCGGTCCGCCGGGAAGCCCCGGGAAATCAGCAGGTCCACCATGGCGTCGGAGACGCCGATGCGGTAGTCCAGCCGCCGGAGGGCCCAGGTGTTGATGACGCCGAAGGTACACCGAGCCAGAGGGCGGCCCATGTAGTCGAGCTTATAGTCGCTGTGGACCGTGGTCACCACCGGCAGTCCCGTGGGCTTGCGCAGCAGCGCGCCGATCATGTTGGCCCTGGACCCGTGGCAGTGGATGAGCTGATAGCCCCCCCGGCGGATGTAGTCCACCAGCTGGCGGCGGATTCGCAGAATGTTGTTGCCGCTCATGATCTCCGTGGGAATGCCCATGGACCGGGCCTCCTCGGCGAAAGGGCCGTCCCGGAAGCACACCAGCTGGGCGGTAATGCTCTCGTTCAAATGCTGGAGGAGGCTCAGGACGTGGGTCTTGGCCCCGCCGGAGTCGCCGCCGCTGATGAGATGGATGACTTTCATGATAAAAATCCCCTTGTGATTTTGTGAAAAGTATTATACAATACTTTCCGGGGCTTGTCTATAAGGCCCTATCAATATGAAAGAAGACGGGCCCGCGCCCGTTACGGAGGTCTGGCATGGAAGAGAAAAAAGCGTTCCGCATTGGAAAATTCAACATCATCGACATCATCGCCGTGGTTCTAATTCTGGCGGTGGCCCTCTACGCCGCCTCCCGGATTCTGAACCGGGGCGGCACCATTGAGGTCTCCACCATGGATATCACCTATGTGGTCCGGGTCCAGAACGTGGCCGCAGAGCTTTACGAAAACGCCAAGGAAAATCTCCCCTCCCCCCTCATGGCCTCCGGGGTCCGGCTCAACGGACAGATCGAGTCCGTGGAGATGACCCCCTACCTGGTGCTGGGGCCCGACGGGCAGTGGTGCGAGGACCCGGACCATGTGAATCTCTACTTTACCTGCACCGCCACGGTGCCCAAGGAGAACGTCATGACCACCAAGGTCGGCGAGCAGGAGGTCCGCATCGGCAAGACGGACTATATCATGAAGAGCGAGACGGTGGAGTTCCAAAACGGGACGGTCATCGACGTTACGTGGGAGTGACTTTTTCTCGAGAGAAAAAGTCACCAAAAAGAGCTTTCGTGCGCTCTGGAAGTCCGGCAATCGACCGGGCCGGAGCGACGGCAACGCAGAATTGCGGGGAGGAGAATGCTTTATGAAGAAGATTTTGGCCTTGTGCGCTTTGATGGCGCTGGTGCTCTGCGGCTGCGGCGCGAAGGCGGCTCCGCCGATGTACATCCAGCCCGCCGAGCTGACGGAGGAAGAAGAGGCCATTGCCAAGCTGCTGGGAGCGGATACGGAGCAGCACCTGTTCGACGTTGTTCTGGACGGGACGGCTAAGAAGGTCAGCGTCAATACTTACGTGCTGAAGGACGGCAAGTGGGAACTCGTCACCGGTGGCGGTGGTATGGCCCTGAAGGAAGGCGTGAAGGAAGGCCGGATGGCCTTTGGCTTTGAGGACCTCCGGAGCGAATACCGGGAGGCCGTCCAGTTCGGGAAAGACTTCACCGCCGTGTCCTACGGTTCCCCGGACGAGATAGAGGACCCGGAGGGCATGGGACGGGCGATGTCGCTCGTCGCCGGCCGGACGGAAATTGTCTACGAGAAAGAAATCCCCCTTGCCATCCAGGTCAACACGACGAAAAACACGATTATCTCCTATGACCCGGAGTATTTCTTCCAGCCGGAGGAATATGAAAAGCTTGGCTATGAACACGTTTACGCCCTGACGGTGACGTTCAGCCAGAAGCCTTTGTCCTGAGCCGTTCCAAAGCCTCCTTTTGAAAGGAGGTGGCCCACCCCTGGGGCCCCCGCAAAATCCTCAGATTTTGTGGGGAGAGGAGGAAGGAATGGAGCGGGTGGAGTCGTCGCCCTTCGGGCGGCGACGGAACAGAGCGGAATTTCTTCCGACGACGTGGCGTAGGATTGTCGTAGGGACTTCAATCCTAATACCTGATTTGCAGTAGAAAAGCGTCCACAGGGGTTCCCTTCTACAGCCAGTATTGGCAATAGAAGGAAATCCCTGCGGCAATCCCCACCCGCCTCCGGCGGGAGCCCCTTTCAAAAGGGGCCTTATGAAAGGCGGACCCTCTCGGGTCCGCCTTCTTTCGTTTATAGCATACATTTTCCGCGGGGCATGTACTTGCCTTCCGGCGCGGAGACGACGACATTCCCGCTCTCCACGGCCAGACGGCCACGGAGCCAGACCTGCCGGATGCCGCCGTCGGTGGCGAACCCCTCATAGGGCGTGTACCCGGCGGCGGAAACGCAGTCCTCCGCCTGGATGATGTGCCCGCCGCTGGGGTCGTATACCACGATGTCCGCGTCGCTGCCGGGCTGGAGAGTCCCCTTCCGGGGGAAGAGGCCGTAGAGCTTCGCCGGGTTCTCGCTGAGGACGCGGCACATCTGCGCCACGGTGAGCTTCCGCTTCGCCACGCCGCAGGACCACATCAGCTCCCCCCTGGCCTCCACGCCGGGGAGGCCGCCGGGAATCTTCGTGAAGTCCGTCAGGCCCAGGCCCTTCTGCTCCAGGGTAAAGGCGCAGTGGTCCGTAGACACGGTCTGGATCTCTCCCCGGCGGAGGGCCTTCCACAGCGTATCCTGCTCCTTTTTGTCCCGCAGGGGCGGGGCGCAGACGTACCGGGCGGCATCGGAGAAATTCTCCTGGTAATA
Organism: uncultured Oscillibacter sp.; assembly: GCA_948902155.1. The sequence continues at coordinate 299 of CAQVQZ010000024.1, read as the reverse complement.
CAGGCTCTCGTCCAGGGTCAGGTACTGGGGGCAGGTCTCCACATAGACGGTCTGGCCCCGCTTCCTGGCCCGGAGGACCTCCTCCAGAGCCTCGCCGTTGGTGAGGTGGACGATGATCACCGGGGCATCCGCCGCCTGGGCAATCCGCAGCAGCCGCGCCACGGCTTCCGCCTCCAGATAGGGCGGGCGGGTCTGGGGATGGCTGGCGGGAGACAGTTCCCCCAGGGCCTTTTTCTCGGCGATCATGCCGTCGATGACCCCGGCGTTTTCGCAGTGGACGCCGCAGACGCCCCCCAGGG
>CAQVQZ010000023.1 GCA_948902155.1 uncultured Oscillibacter sp. | reverse complement strand
CAATCCTCCGTCACGGCTTCGCCGTGCCACCTCCTTTCAAAAGGAGGCTTTTTTCCTTAACTTGGCGGCATTGGCTGCGTATACTGGCTTTTTTAAAGGTTGGTGGAAAAAATTTTTATGCAGGCGAAACCTTGGGCGGAGATTCTCGTCTAAATGGATAGAGAGATCGGAGAGGAGGCGGGAGCATGGAGGATGGACAGATCATTGACCTATTTTGGAACCGGGACCAGCGGGCCATTCAGGAGACCGACGGAAAATACGGGCGGCTCCTGAACGGCATCGCCTGGAATCTGCTCCACAGCCGGGAGGACGCCGAGGAGTGCGTCAACGACACCTACCTCCGGGCCTGGGACGCCATTCCCCCCACCAGGCCGGGGGCCTTCCGGACCTGGCTGGGGCAGATTACACGGAATCTGTCCCTGGACCGCTGGAAGCGCCGCCAGGCGGACAAGCGGGGCGGCGGCGCGGAGGTGCTGCTGGGGGAACTGGAGGACTGCGTGCCCGCCTCCGGCGGGCCGGAGCGGGCCGTGGAGGACCAGGAGCTGGCGGAGCGGCTGAGCGTGTTCCTACGGGGGCTGTCCCGGGAGGGGCGGAGCATGTTTCTGCGGCGGTACTGGTACGGCGAGAGCGTGGCGGAGATCGCGGGGGCATTGGGGTGCGGGCAGGGAAAGGTCAAGTCCTCCCTGTTCCGGAGCCGGAAGGCCCTGCGGGCGTTTTTGGAAAAGGAGGGGATCGGACTATGAAGGCGGAGCGGCTGTTTCGGGTGCTGGGAATCGTGGACCCGGCGCTGGTGGAGGAGGCGTATGCGGTCCGGCGGCGGCCCTGGCGGCGCTGGGCGGCCCTGGCGGCGTGTCTGGCGCTGGCGGTGGGCTTCGGCTGGATGGCGGCCGGGGGCTTCCGGGGCTATGGGTCCGGCATGTCCGGCGGGTCCGCTCCCATCGGCGGGACGACAGGGGCACCCGCAAACTCCAGGTACTTCGGGGACTCCGGGGGCGGCGGTGTTGGCGTGGAGGATGGCATCCTCTTCATGTCCTACGGCGGGCCGGTGCTGCCTTTGACGGCAATCGAGGATACCGCCGGGCTGACGGCGGAGCGGGCTGTCACCTGGGATTTCGCTCCAGGGACAAACAGCCACGGCGAGACCCGGCAGTGGGGAGCGGTGGTGACGGACGGCTATATGCTCCGCAACGGCACGGGGACGGACATCACCGTGACGGCCCTGTATCCTTTTACCGGGACCCTGGACAATATATCCCTTACCCGGCCCGAGGTGACGGTGGACGGCGAGGCCGTGGAGCCGGAACTGGTGGCGGGCGCTTATTCCGGAGGGTTCCAGAGCACCTTCGGGGCGGAGATTCCGGACACCATGAACCTGGACGCCCTCAACAGCTGGGAGGAATACCGGGTCCTGCTGGAGGACGGGCGGTATCTGGAACAGGCCCTGGGGGCGTATCCGGTGCTGGATATGCCGGTGACGGTGTATGAGTTTTCGGACTTCGCCGCGCCTCTGGAGGAGTATCACGCGGCGACACAGGCGGTTTCCTTTGACATCGATGAAGACGCAACGCAGATATTTACCTACGGCTTCAACGGCGCGGAGTGGGACGAGGGCTTCCGGCGGTACAGTTACTTCGTTCCCGACGGGAAGCGGAGAGAGCCGGATTTGAAGCTGCTGGTGGTGCTGGGGGAGGACATCGGGGACTATGCCCTGGCGGGCTATCAGGACGGCGGATGCGACCCCGGCGAGGAGATCGAAGGGGTCTCCTGCACCGTCACCCGGAGGGAAACGACGCTGGACGCGGTGCTGGAACGGCTCTGCCGGTACTACGCGGAGCGCTATGCCGGTGGGCGGGCTTCCGACCAGGGGAACGCGTTCGACCATATTTCCTTTGAGATGTACCGGGGGGCGGCGGCGGAGCTGCTGTCCCGGCATGGGGCCCTGGCCGACGCGCCTATGGACCGCTATATGGACGGGCGGCTGGACGATATCCTCAGTGAGACGCTGAACCATGACAGGGTGCTGTACCTGGCGTTCCCGGTGACGGTTCCCGCCGGGGGAAGCGTGACGGTGGATTGTGTGCTTTGGAAAGAACCGAGTTTTGACTACGGGTGCTCCGATTCGGAGAATGAGGGGCTCCAGGGCTATGACATGGTGACGACGCTGGGGTCTTCGCTGGAGTTTACGGCCCAGAGGGCCGCAGTGGTCAACGCCGGGGGCGTGACGATCACGGGCGGGAACTTTGGGTTTAAGCTGGAAGACGGCGAGGATGTCGTGGAGCTGGATTTGGAAAAGGAACACTATTATTTGGAGGTGCGGGCTGAGGGGGATTGAGATGATGATATGAAAACAGGCTTGTATCTGCGGTTAATTCCATCCCGTTAAGAAGCATAAAAAAGCCCCCTTTTGAAAGGGGGTGGCACGGCGGAGCCGTGACGGAGGATTGTTGTAGGGGTCATCTCTTATTCCCTATCTTGTAATAGAAGAAAAACCCGCAGGAACTCCCTTCTATTGCCGGCTTTGCGATAGAAGGGAGCCCCTGCGGCAATCCCCACCCGGCTTCGCCGGGAGCCCCTTTCAAAAGGGGCCTTTTTATTTTGCGTTTAATGGGAAGGCGTTTGCAACTGTGTGGTTACAGGGCCCCTTTTTACTTCTTCTCCCGCACGCTGGCGACGCTCAGGATAATGCTGAAGAGCAGCAGGGCCGTGAGGACGGCCACCACGCCCATGCCCGCCTGGATACCGGCCCGCTCGGCTACCTGGCCTACCAGGAAGGGGGTGACTACGCCGCCCAGGCTGCCGGTGAAGATCATGATGCTGCACCCCAGGTCGTTGCCCCGGATGCAGTCGCTGCCGAAGGCGAAGGCCGTGGGGTAGATGGTGGCCATGAACAGCCCTACCCCGATCAGGCCCAGGACGATGAGGGGCGTGGACCGGCTGAGGAACATGACCAGGAAGCAGCCGAAGAAGGCAAAGCCGTCCAGGAGCAGCAGGCGGTTCCGGGAGACCTTGCCGGTAATGGCCGCGCCTACCATCCGGCCGATGAAGATCACCAGCCACAGGAGGCTGTTCATCACCTGGGACCAGCTGGCGTCCAGAAGGCCCGTGTCCTGGAAGTAGGTGACAAGCCACCCCACGATGGCGTACTCCGTGGAGATATAAAACAGCAGCATAGCGCTGCCCAGCCAGAACTGCTTGACCCGGAGGAAGCTCTTGTCCGCCGTCCGGGCGCCCTTTCCGGAGGGCTCGGCGGGCAGGGGCATTTTCCCGTACACCACCAGCTGGCTCAGGCACAGCAGGCACAGCAGCGCCGCCATGAGCCTCCAGCCGAAGCCGGGCCACCGTCCCGCGAAGAACACCAGCAGCAGCGGCGACAGCAGCGCCCCCACGGCAAAGCAGCCGTGGAGCAGGTTATAGCCCCGGGCGGCTTTGTCGCCGGGGAGGGTGGAAATCATGGTGTTGGAGAAGTTGGAGTTGCCGCCCCGGGCGATACCCGTCATGAGGAACGCAGCCATGAGAAGCGGGGCGGCTCCCAGGCCGGAGGCGAAGATGAGGTAGCCCACCACCATCCACACGGCGGTGGCCAGGATGGCCCGCCGCCGCCCCAGCCACAGGGGCAGGACGCCCGCCAGCAGGACGGAGATGAGATTCCCCACCGACTGGCAGGACAGCAGCATTCCCGACAGGTCGTAGCTCAGGCCGTAGGTCTCCCGCAGGAAGGGGATGAAGGACCCCAGGGGCTGGGAAGCGGCCCCGCTGACAAAAAACGTGAAGAGGACGCAGTACAGCAGCTGATCCTGCCGCTTTTCCTCGGAGGTTTGCACGCGCATGACAGATTCGCTCCTTGCTTTTGATGGGATGAGATTTACGCCTGGCGGGCTTCCGGGACGCGGGGGCGGAGAAAGCTCCACAGGCCGTCCCCACCGCCCTCGGCGCAGCGGTGGGGTATGAGGAAGGCCCGCTGGGGGGTGATGTAGAGATAGGTGGCCTCCCGGCGGCGGCAGACCCGGTGGATCTGGTCCCAGGCGAAGTCCGCCTGCTCCCGGCCGTTGTCCACCCGGACGCCGCTGCCGCTCAGGGTCAGGGTGTAGACGTGCTTCCCCTGGCCCAGGCCCTGGGCGGCGGCCTGTTTGCGCAGGGAGAGGAAGAAGTTCAAAAACCAGGCCGCGGGCAGACCCGCCGCCACCGCCAGGAGCACGCTCCCCAGCAGGACGGCCCCCTTGCGCTGGTGCATGAAGAAGCAGACCGCCGCCGCGCCGCCCAAAATGGCGGCGAACAGGGCGGGGCGGACCCAGCCCCGTTTGAGGGACAGCGTGTCGAACAGGCCGAAGCGGATGAACTCCTTTTCGCTGAGGCGGACTTCGATTTTCATAGGGCAGACCTCCCATAATCACTGCCAGCATACCACATCCGGACAGGGGCGGGCAATTTCAAAAAGCTTGCAAAAAACCAAAGAAAATGCTACTATTTAAAAAAGTTCAGCCGGGGGGAGGGGAAGCCTATGGCGCGGGTCAAATGGCTGCGGATGTCGCTTCTGGGCCGGATCATCCTGTGTTTGGCGGCCTTCGGCGCGGCGATGGCCCTCCAGGCGGGCATCGGCTACTATCAGACGACCCATGTGCTGGAGCCGCTGGAGCGGCGCAGTGAGAACATCCAGACCATCAGCCAGTTCCTCAACGACGTGGAGAGCTGCATGACGGCCCTGGAAAACTACCGCTGGGACTACGGCGACGCCGGGCTGCTCATCGAGGCCCTCCAGACCAGCCGGGAGCGCTCCGCCGCCCATCTGGCGGGCATCGACACGAATCTCCGGACGGCCAGCGAGGAGCAGTATCTGCTGGGCAACGCCGCCCGGACCACCCACCAGACCCTGAGCCGGACTCTGGACGAGATCATCTCGGAGCTGCGGCGGGGCCAGTCGGGGCGGGCATCGGAGCTGTACTATGCCAGCGCGGAGCCCTGCGGGAACTATCTGCGCCAGTACACCCAGCAGCTTCTGGAGCGGGCCTGTTTCGACAATCAGGACGCCCACGTCCGGCTGACTCAGATGAACGAGGACCTGAAACAGGCCCAGAACGCCGCCCTGCTGGTGTGCGCGGTGACGGGGACCATGCTGGTGGTATCCCTGGTGCGGCTGCTGCGGTCCGTGGCGGCGCTGGCCCAGGCGTCCCAGGCCATCAGCCAGGGGGAGTTCGACACGCCGGACCTGGACGAGAGCCCCCAGGACGAGACGGGGCGCATGGCGCGGGCCTTCAACGAGATGAAGCGCTCCACCCGGCGGCAGGTGGAGCTTTTGAACGAGAAGAACGCCATGGCGAACCAGCTCCACGCCAAGGAGCTGGAGGCCCTGGAGCTGCAAAACCTGATGGAGCGGGAAAAGCTTCAGCAGCTCCGGAGCCAGATCAATCCGCATTTCCTGTTCAACACGCTGAACGTCATCATGTACACCTCCCAGCAGGAGGGGGCGGAACGGACCCACGCCCTCATCGGCTCCTTGAGCCATCTGCTGCGCTACGCCCTGGGCAGCAACGAGAGCCGGGTGTCTCTGGCGCGGGAGGTCCAGATCGTGGACGAGTTTTACGCGCTGTACCGGGTGCGGTTCGGGGAGCGGCTGGGGCTGCGCTGGCAGATCAGCCCCGAGGTGGACCTGCCGGACACCCTGGTGCCCTCCTTCCTCTTGCAGCCCCTGGTGGAGAACTCCTTCAAGCACGGCATCGCCCCCAAGGAGGAGGGCGGGTGCGTGGAGATCGACATCCGGCCCGAGGGGGAGCGGGCGCTGACCATCACCGTGGCCGACGACGGGGTGGGCATGAGCCCGGACACGCTGGAGGCCCTGCGGAGCACCCTCCAGAATCCGCCCACCACCGGGGAACACATCGGCGTGTACAACGTCGCCGCCCGCCTGCGGCTGCTGGGGCGGGAGTACGGCATGGATATCCGGTCCGAACAGGGGAAGGGGACCACGGCGGTGCTCCGCATGCCCCTGGTGCTGTCATGGGAGGAGGGAGACGATGATTAAAATCCTGATCGCGGACGACGAGGGCTACGAGCGGGACCTGCTGTCCGAGCTGCTGGACAAGCGGCTGGGCCGGGAGGCCGAGGTCCGGGCTGTGGAAAACGGGCGGCTGGCGGTGGACGCGGCGGCGCTGTGGGCGGCGGACGTGGCGCTCATGGACATCGAGATGCCGGGCCTCAGCGGCATCGACGCGGCCAAGCAGATTCTGGCCCAGCGGCCGGAGTGCAAGATCATCTTCATCACCGCCTACAGCCTGTTTACCTACGCCCACGAGGCGGTGAAGCTGGGGGCCTGCGACTACATCCTCAAGCCGGTGGACGGGGACGAAGTGGAGCGGGCGGTCCGGCGGGCCGCGGCCCAGGCGGAGGCCCAGCGGCAGCTGGAGGCCATGGCCTCCTCCTCCGGGGAACTGCTGGAGAGCGCGGACAGCTACGACAAGACCGCCGTGCTCATGGGCAAGGTGAAGAAGTACCTCCAGCACAACTACATGATGTACGACATTTCCCTGGACTCCGTCAGCGCCATTCTGAACCTGAGTTCGGCGTACTTCTCCACGCTGTTCAAGCGGACGTTTCAGGTGAACTTTCTGGACTACCTCACCGAGCTGCGCATGGACGCCGCCAAGGAGCTGCTGGCCGACCCCCTGCGCTCCACGGCGGAGGTGGCCAGCATGGTGGGCTATGAGAGCGCCAACTACTTTACGCGGGCCTTTAAGAAAAAGGTGGGCATGACTCCCACGGACTACCGGCGCTCCGCCGCCAGGGGCCAGGCGGGAGGAACGCCATGAGGCGGCTGGCCGGGCTGGCGCTTTGCCTGTGCCTGCTGCTGTGCGGCTGCGGGGAGGGGGTCCAGGCCGCAGGGACGCCCCTGCTGGTCCTCCGCTACGCGGACAACCAGCCCGAGGACTACCCCACCACCAAGGCGGCGGAATACTTCGCCGGGCTGGTGGAGGAGCGGACGCGGGGGGAAATCCGCATCCGGCTCTACTGCAACGGGGAGCTGGGAAACGAGAACCAGGTGCTGGAACAGGTGCAGTTCGGCGGCATCGACATGGCGCGGGTGTCGGTGGGCACCTTCGCGGAGCCGTATCCGAAAATCGAGGTGCTGCTGCTCCCCTTTTTGTACGACGACGCGGAGCACATGTGGCGGGTGCTGGACGGCCCCATCGGGGAGGACTTCCTCATCAGCGCCCGGCAGGCGGGCATCGTCGGGCTGAGCTGGTTCGACGCCGGGGCCAGGAGCTTTTACACACGGGAACCCATCGGCGGCGCGGAGGACCTCCGGGGGCTGACTATCCGGGTGCAGGAATCCCTGCTCATGGCACAGATGGTGGAGCTGCTGGGGGCCAATCCGGTGCAGATTCCCTACAACGACGTATATTCCGCCCTCCGGACCGGGAAAATCGACGGCGCGGAGAACAACTGGCCCAGCTACGCCTTCACGGGGCACTATCAGGCCGCCCGCTACTTCCTCCAGGACGAGCACTCCCGCCTGCCGGAGATGCAGATCATGAGCACCATCGCCATGGACAAGATTCTGGAGATCGACCAGGACTATCTGACCATCATCCGGCAGTGCGCCAAAGAGAGCGCCCTCTATGAGCGGGAGCTCTGGAAGCAGCAGGAGCTGGCGTCCGAGGCGCTGGTGCGGGAGGGGGGCTGCGTGGTAACGGAGCTGACCGGGGAACAGCTGGCGGAGTTCCGCCGGGCGGTGGGGCCCATGTACGAGGCGTACCCCGAGGAGGAACAGGCCCTCATCCGGCAGATTCGAAACAGCTGATTGGGACGGTATGCACCGCCCCGGCAGACGCCGGGGCGGCGTTTTTATGGCCGGGCGTGGTGAAAGTGTGCAAAATGTCCGAGGGCAAATTGTGGGGATTGGACAAAGACAACTATCCAATCTTTTGGATAAATAGCATATATTTTGAAGGTTGTGGCAATTATTTTTGCGATTCGTTACAATAATAAAGACAGCGGCGGCTGCGCCGCCTCATCAAACAGCAGCGTGCTGTATCAAATTGGAGGAAATGTGTATGAAAAAGTTTTTGTCTGTTCTTCTTGCCGCGCTCATGATTATGAGCCTGGCCGCCTGCGGCGGCAATTCCGGCGGCTCCGGCGATTCCGCCCCCGCTGGTTCCGGCAGCTCCGGTGACGCGGCTCCCGCCGACACCAGCAGCGTCGCCAACGACCCCAAGGTGACCCTGGTTTACGCCGAGGTCAACCCCCTGGACACCATCGTCGGCCAGACCGCCAGCGAGTTCAAGCGCCTGGTGGAAGAGAAGTCCGGCGGCTCCATCACCATCGACGTCCGCGACAGCGGCGTGCTGGGTTCTGAGAACGACGTTCTGGACGCCATCGTCGGCGGCGACGACTCCATCGACATGAGCCGTATCTCCGCTTTCGCCCTGACCAGCTACGGCGCGGAGAAGTCCGTGCTGCTGTCCCTGCCCTTCACCTTCGAGAGCCGCGACCACTGGTGGAAGTTCGCCAACAGCGACCTGGCCGCTGAGTTCCTCAACGAGCCCCAGGAGATCGGCCTGCCCCTGCGCGGCATCTTCTACGGCGAGGAGGGCTTCCGTCACTTCTTCGCCAACAAGCCCATCAACGGCATCGAGGACCTGAACGGCCTGAAGATCCGCGTGTCCAACGACCCCATCATGAACGGCATGGTGGAGGGCCTGGGCGGCTCTCCCACGGTGGTCTCCTTCGGTGAGCTGTACTCCGCCCTGAACACCGGCGTGTGCGACGCCGCCGAGCAGCCCATCGCCAACTACAAGTCCAACGCCTTCCCCGAGGTTGCCAACAACCTCATCCTGGACGGCCACACCCTGGGCGCTATCCAGTGCGTCATCACCGACACCGCCTGGGCCAAGCTCACCCCCGCCCAGCAGGCCGTTATCATGGAAGCCGGCAAGGATGTCCAGGCGTTCAACCAGAACCTGTCTCAGTCCGCTGAGGACGAGGTCCTCCAGCAGCTGAAGGACGAGGGCTGCAACGTCGTCGACGTGCCCGACAAGAAGCCCTGGCAGGACGCCTGCTCCAGCGCTCCCGCTATCCAGGAGGCCATCAACAAGGCTCCCGAGCTGTATCAGCAGATTCTGGACATGAAGTAAACCAGCGTCCAATTCATCCGTTACGCGGGGGACACGGGATCATCCCCGTGCCCCCCGCTTTTTCGGTCCATTTTAAGAGAAAGTGAGGGAATCCCATGCCGAAAATCTTCACGACCCTGGATAAGATTCGGCCCGCTTACGACGCGACCTATAAGATCGTGATGTTCCTGTGCAAAATCCTGCTCATCGCCGACATTCTCATTGCCTCTTACGCGGTGCTGGGCCGGTTCTGCCAGCAGTGGTCCAGAAACTACGCGTTTCTGAGCTTCCTGTCCGCCATCAAGGACCCCGCGTGGACGGAGCAGGTGGTGCTGACCTGCATGAGCTACATGGCCGTGCTGTCTGCCGCCCTGGCTATCCGCACCGGGGCTCACATCCGCATGACCGCCCTGGACACCTACCTGCCGAAAAAGGTGGTCAAGGCCCTGGACGTCCTGGCCGACGTGGCCGTCATGGTCCTGGGCGTGATCATGGTGGTGGAGGGCTGGAAATACGCCACCACCCTGGGCGGCAAGGGCTTCTACGAGTCCATTCCCTGGCTGAGCCGGTTCTGGATGTACTTCCCGGTGCCCCTGGCGGGCGTCGCCATGATCGTGTTCGAAATCGAGGCGCTCTATAACCACATCAAGGCGTTCTATATCAAAGAAGAGGAGGCGCAGTCTTAATGGATGTCAATACGCTGGCGATCGCGGTCCTGCTGGGTTCTTTCGCGATTATGATTCTCCTGCGCTTCCCCATCGCCTATGCGGTGGGCCTGAGCTCCGTGTTTTGTCTGTTGTCCATGGGCAACAGCCTGAACGCCGTCTGCCGCCTGATGGTGAAGGGCATCAGCTCCTTCTCCCTGATGGCCGTGCCCTTCTTCATCACCATGGGCGTGCTGATGGGCAAGGGCGGCATCTCCGACAAGCTCATCGCCCTGGCCAACGCCTGCGTCGGGTGGATGCGGGGTGGCCTTGCCATGGTGAACATCGTGGCCTCCTACTTCTTCGGCGGCATCTCCGGCTCCGCCTCCGCGGACACGGCCTCCATCGGCTCCATCATGATTCCCATGATGGTGGACCAGGGCTATGACGCCGACTTCTCCACCGCCGTCACCATCACGTCCTCCTGCGAGGGCCTGCTGGTGCCCCCCAGCCACAACATGGTCATTTACGCCACCACCGCCGGAGGCATCTCCGTGGGCTCCCTGTTCCTGGCGGGCTACCTCCCCGGCGCGCTGCTGGCTTTGTCCCTGATGATCGGGTCCTATATCATCTCCGTCAAGCGCAACTACCCCAAGGGCGAGCGCTTCCACTTCGGCAACTTCATCCGGCAGCTGGGCGTTTCCATCTGGGCGCTGCTGGCCATCGTCATCGTGGTCATCGGCGTTGTGGCCGGGTGGTTCACCGCCACGGAGTCCGCCGCCATCGCCGTTATTTACTCCCTGATCGTCTCCGTCTTCGTCTACAAAGGCGTGGACTGGAAGGGCGTCTGGAAGGCCCTGGACGAGTGCGTGGGCACCCTGGCGATCGTGCTGATTCTGATCGCCACCTCCGCCGTCTTCGGCGACTGCCTCACCAAGCTCCACGTGCCCGACCTGGCGGCTCAGGCCATCGTCAGCCTGACGGACAACCGCTATATCCTCATCATCCTGCTGAACGTCATTCTGCTGATTCTGGGCATGATTATGGACATGGCCCCCATCATCCTCATCGCCACCCCCATCCTGCTGCCGGTCGCCACCCAGTATTGCGGCCTGGACCCCATCCAGTTCGGCATCATGGTGGTCCTGAACTGCGGCATCGGCCTGCTGACGCCGCCTGTGGGCGCGGTGCTGTTCATCGGCTCCGCCGTGGCGAAGCGGCCCATGGAAAAGGTGGTCAAGGCCACCCTGCCCTTCTACCTCTGCATGATTATCACGCTGCTGCTGGTCTCCTTCTGGCCGGACGTGAGCCTGATCGTCCCCAAGCTGTTCGGCGGCTATATTCCCCAGCTGGGCTGAGAATTGACAAAGGAGTGATACGGCTATGCAAATGACATTCCGTTGGTACGGCGAGGGCAACGATCAGATCAGCCTCTCCGACATCAAGCAGATTCCCGGCGTGACCGGCATCGTCTGGGCCCTCCACGACAAAATGCCCGGCGAGATCTGGCAGCCCGACGAGATCGCCGCCGTGAAGAAGCAGCTGGACGCTTACGGCTTCAACATGGACGTGGTGGAGTCCGTCAACGTCCACGACGACATCAAGATCGGCCTGCCCACCCGGGACCAGTATATCGAGAACTACAAGCAGACCCTGCGGAACCTGGCGCCCTTCGGCGTGAAGGTGGTCACGTACAACTTCATGCCCATCTTCGACTGGACCCGCACGAACCTGTTCCATCCCGTAGGCGACGGCTCCACCGCGCTGTACTACGAGAAGAACAAAATCCAGCAGGATTACAAGGCCATGGCGGACTATGTGATGGGCTTCACGGAGAAGTACCACATGACCTTCCCCGGCTGGGAGCCGGAGCGGATGGCGAAGCTGGATGAGCTCTTCGAGAAATATAAGCCCGTCACCAAGGAAAAGCTCTGGGAGAACCTGCAATACTTCCTGGAGGCCCTCATGCCCACCTGCAAAGAGACGGGCATCAAGATGGCCATCCACATGGACGACCCCCCGTGGGACATCTTCGGCATCCCCCGGCTGCTGGTGGACAAGGAATCCATCCACCGCTTCCTGAAGATGGTGGACGACCCCCACAACTGCCTGTGCCTCTGCTCCGGCTCCCTGGGGGCCAACAAGGCCAACGACGTGCCCGACATCATCCGTTCCTGCTGTGACCGCATCGCCTTTGCCCACATCCGCAACGTCAGGCACCTGCCCAACGGCGACTTCTCCGAGGCCAGCCACCGGGACTGCGACGGCGACACCGGCATTCTGGAGATCATGCGGGCGTATCATGACTGCGGCTTCGACGGCTATATCCGGCCCGACCATGGCCGCCACCTGTGGGGCGAAGGCCCCGGCACGGTGCGCCCCGGCTATGGCCTCTATGACCGGGCCCTTGGCATCATGTATATGTGGGGCTGCTGGGACATGCTGGAGCGGGAAGCCGGGAAGATTTGAAAAAGCGGAAAAGAGGTCCGTATGAACTTTACCGAGCAGAATCAGCGCTGGGTGTTCCACAGGGACGCCCTGCCCCAGGAGGCGGCTCCCGGCGTCGTCCGCCGCGTGCTGGCCTTTAACGGCCAGCTGATGTGCGTGGAAAACCGCTTTCAGCAGGGGGCCGTGGGCACACTCCACAGCCACCCTCATACGCAGATCACCTATGTGGTCAGCGGGCGGTTCTCCTTCACCATCGACGGGGAGAGCCATGAGGTGGGTCCGGGGGATACCATGCTGAAAACGGACGGCGTTCTTCACGGGTGTACGTGCCTGGAAGAAGGGGTGCTGCTGGATATCTTCAATCCCATGCGGGAGGACTTCCTGCCGGATGGGGAGTGAAGCGGGGAGCGCTCCGTGAGTCTGTGATAAGAATGCGGCCGCCGACAGAGAAATCTGCCGGCGGTCGTTTTGTATTATTTGTATTAGCAGCAGAAAAACCTTCACCCCGCCACGATTTTGAATAAGGGCAGCGCCAGCGGAAAGAGAGGATAGTCAATTCGACAAGCACCCACCCCCGTTGCACCACGCCGCGGGTACAAACCTTCCTATCTAAATCCCTGCTATTCCGCGCCCCACGTCTCTCGTAACCCCCGTTTGAACCAACCGTCTTTTTCTCTTTTGGACCGAGCACGGCCCGTTTTCTCTTTTTCTGCGCTCAGAAAAAGAGAAAATGGGGGGTGCAAAGGACCAGCCATCTTCATGGCTGAATCCTCCTGCCCTTGATGAAGGGCGAAAAAAGCCCCCCTTTCGGGGGGCAATTCCCATCCCTCGGCCGCAAGGCCGATTTACTTTTTCCCATGAAGCGCCTTCATGCGCTTCTCATGATCCAAAATGCTCTTGCGCATCCGCAAGCTCTTGGGCGTAACCTCCAGCAGCTCATCGTCCGCCAGGAACTCCAGGCACTGCTCCAGACTCATCTGCTTGGGCGGCACCAGCCGCAGCGCGTCGTCGGACCCGCTGGCCCGGGTGTTGGTCAGCTGCTTTTTCTTGCACACGTTCACCGTCATGTCCTCGCTCCGGGGGCTGACGCCGATGACCATGCCGCCGTATACCGGCACGCCCGCGCCGATGAACAGCGTGCCCCGCTCCTGGGCGTTGAACAGGCCGTAAGTGATGGACTCGCCGGTCTCAAAGGAGATCAGGGACCCGTTGCCCCGGCGGGAGATGTCGCCCTTGTAAGGGGCGTAGCTGTCAAACACGGAGGCCATGATGCCCTCGCCCTTGGTGTCCGTCAGGAAGTCGTTCCGGTATCCAAACAGGCCCCGCGCGGGAATCAAAAATTCCACCTTCATCCGGCTGCCCACGGGGGTCATTTCCACCATGTCCGCCTTCCGCTGGCCCAGCTTCTCGATGACGGACCCCACGCAGTCGGCGGGCACGTCCACCACCAGCCGCTCGATGGGCTCGCACTTCTTGCCGTCAATATCCTTGTACAGCACGCGGGCGGGGGAAACCTGGAATTCGTAGCCCTCCCGGCGCATGGTCTCGATGAGGATGGAGAGAGACATCTCGCCCCGGCCCGCCACGTTGAAGGCGGTCTCCTTGTCCGTCTCCGTCACCCGGAGGGACACGTCCCGCAGGGTCTCCCGGAACAACCGCTCCCGAATCTGCCGGGAGGTGACGAACTTGCCCTCCCGCCCGGCAAAGGGGGAGTCGTTGACGGAGAAGGTCATTTCCAGAGTGGGGGCGGAAATCTTCACGAAAGGCAGGGCCTCCACCACGTCGGGCACGCAGATGGTGTCGCCGATGGTAATGTCGGGGATGCCGCTCATGGCGATGATGTTTCCGGCGGTGGACTCGGTGACCGGCTTCCGGGCCAGGCCGTCGAACTCGTAAATGGCGGTGGCCTTGGCCTTCCGGAGGACGGCCTCGGGGTCGTGGTAGTTGCAGACGGCAATCTCCTGGTTCTGCTTCAGGGTGCCCCGCTCGATGCGCCCAATGGCAATACGGCCCACGAACTCGTTGTAGTCAATGGAGGAAACCAGCATCTGGAAGGGCTCGTCCACGTTGGCCTCCGGCGCAGGGATATACTCCAAGATGGTGTCGAAGAGGGGCTTGAGGTCCGTGCCCTGCACCGTGGGGGAGCAAGAGGCGGTGCCGTTCCGCCCGGAGCAGAAGAGCATGGGGCTGTCCAGCTGTTCGCTGGTGGCGTCCAGGTCCATCAGCAGCTCCAGAACCTCGTCGATGACCTCATACACCCGCTGGTCGGGCCGGTCGATTTTGTTGACCACGACGATGACCCGGTGCCCCAGCTCCAGGGCCCGGCTCAGCACGAAGCGGGTCTGAGGCATGGGTCCCTCGGCGGCGTCCACCAGGAGGATGACGCCGTTGACCATTTTGAGGACCCGCTCCACCTCGCCGCCGAAGTCGGCGTGGCCCGGGGTGTCCACAATGTTGATCTTGGTGTCGCCGTACTGGATGGCGGTGTTTTTGGCCAGGATGGTGATGCCCCGCTCCCGCTCCAGGTCGCCGGAGTCCATGACCCGGTCCACCACCTCCTGGTTCTCCCGGTAGACGCCGCCCTGTTTCAGCATCTCGTCCACCAGCGTGGTCTTGCCGTGGTCGACGTGGGCAATGATAGCGATATTTCTCAGATGTTCATTCTGCATACAATCCACAGACTCCTTTTAAGAAGCGGGTTCCCCGCTTTTAAGATAAAAAGACAAAATTTCACGGTTTCTTATTATAAGCCACTCCGCGTCCCATTTCAACGGAAAAATCCACATTCTTCGGGACATTTTACTGGAAAATCCACGTCACCTTGGACAAGAGCGCCCAAAAGCCCGCCGGAAAACCGCCGAACCGCCGTTTTCAACAGGCTCAGGCAACGCAAAAACGGAGACGGCTTCCGCCGTCTCCGTCCGTTTCTCAGACCCACCGCTCCCAACGGCGGGGCCTCCGGTTCCCTCAGACCCAGTTTTCCCAGCCGGGCCAGGGATTCGGCGTTTTCTCCGCCGGGGCTTCCTTTGCCGCTTTGGCTTCCTCCCGCAGGAGTAAGTACTCTTCCAGGCACAGCCCGCTGTCCCGGATGTCCAGGGCCACGTCCACGCCCACATAGCGGTAATGCCAGGGCTCGTAGCCGATGCCGGTGATCTCGCTCTTCTCATTAGGGTAGCGGAGGATAAACCCGTACTCCCAGCAGTGCTCCATGAGCCACTTCTGCTCGGCGGTCTTCTCCTGCTTCTTGGTCAGGCCCTGATAGGAGGTGGACACGATGTCCAGCGCCAGCCCCAGCTGATGCTCGCTGGTGCCGGGCCGGGCCACCCAGCGCCCGGCCTCCGCGATGGCGGCCTTTTTGCTGTAGCCCGCGTTCCGCAGGCGGGCGATCTTGTTGTTGTAGAGATAGGTCTGCTTGGACATGGTCCGGTAAGCGGAGCAGATTTTTGGCTGCAGCCCGTCGTCCCGGCAGGCTTGGAGCATGGCGTTGAGGCTGTCATAGGCCCGCTCGTCCACCTTCTGCCCGTCGGCCAGGGCCTTCAGGGGCACCTCGTAGTCCTCGGGAATCTCGTTCCAGGGGTTCACCAGCAGAATCTGCCAGTCCTCCGCGTCGGGGAAGGAGGGCCCCTCCTGGGCCGCAGGACGCTCCGCCTGTTTCCGCTCCGTCGCGGACAGATCGGTTTTCTCCGCCTGGAGGTCCACCGTCATCACCGGCGGTCCCTCTTGGACCGGCGCCTCCGGCAAAACCGGCAGAACCGGCATTTTCTCGTCCTTCTCTTCGTCCGCCCGGATGATGGCCGTCGTGCTCCTCGACCCGGGCGCCGCCTTGGCGACGTCCCGCGCCTGTGCGATCGTACCCAACAGCAGCAGCGCCATCAACAGCGCCGCTGTCCGTTTCGTCCATTTCATTTGTTGCCGTTCCTTTCCATCCCCACTATATCTTGTGGCCTGTTTTTTTCATCATACGCCTTTCCTTCCCCAAAAACAAGTGGTTTTTGTGAACGGGGCGAAAAATTTTCGAAACCGCCCGCCGGGAAAGCCAGCCGGTTCGGCTCCCCGCACTTGCAAAGGAGCGGGCGGCTGGCAGCCGCCCCTGCATGGGCGGGATGTTCGGGAGACGGACAATTATGGAGCGACCCCTTCGGCATTTGCGCTGCAAATGCCGCCCGAAATAGTTGACAAAACCGGGTCCGCTGGATAAAATAAGGAGGTTATAAGAACATCACTTATTTGGGAAAGGAATTGAAAGCTATGGACAAGAGACAGGTGGACGCCATCACCGCCCGGGACGAGGACTTCGCCCAATGGTATACGGACGTCTGTAAAAAGGCGGAGCTCATCGACTACACCTCCGTCAAGGGCATGTTCATCTACCGCCCCT
>CAQVQZ010000022.1 GCA_948902155.1 uncultured Oscillibacter sp. | reverse complement strand
TCTACGTGGCCCAGGTGGCCATGGGCGCCAACCCCGCCCAGACCCTCAAGGCCATCCAGGAGGCCGAGGCTTATCCCGGCCCGTCCCTGATCATCGCCTATTCTCCCTGCGAGATGCACAGCATCAAGGGCGGCATGATGAACTGCCAGGCCGAGATGAAGAAGGCCGTGGAGTGCGGCTATTGGAACCTGTTCCGCTTCAATCCCGCCGCTGAGGGCGCGAAGTTCACCCTGGACTCCAAGGAGCCCGCGGGCGGCTATCAGGAGTTCCTGATGAACGAGGCCCGCTACAGCCGCCTGACCCGCGAGTTCCCCGACCGGGCCAGCGAGCTGTTCCAGCGCAACGAGAAGGCGGCTATGGACCGCTATCAGCACCTGCTCAAGCTCAAGGAGATGTACGAGGCGTAATCTCCGCGAAATGCGTAAGAGAGGACCACGGGCGAAAGCCCGTGGTCCTTTTTGCACCATTTGTCTTTAGTTTTCTTCGTTTTCTATAATTGATTTGCATTTCAAAAGGAGGCTCTTTGGGGCGCGTAATGGCATGAGAGGGAATAGGCAATGTTATTATGTTAGGAGCACCATCGCCTTGGCTCCCTTGAAAAGGGAGCTGGCACCGCCGGAGGCGGTGACTGAGGGTTTTTTCTCTGGAGACTGCCGCAGTATCTGGAGGAGGAAACCCTCCGTCATGTCGTCGGAAGAAACTCCGCCCACTCCGTCCCCGACTGACGGCGAGGACTTCGCTCTGCTCCGTTTCTTCCTCCTCTCCCCACAAAAGCGAACGCTTTTGCGGGGACCCCCTATGCAAATGCTACCTCCCTTTTCATGGGAGGTAAGGAAAACTTTCCTCAACTTAATGACATGGAGGTAATCCGAAATTTTTTTGGTTGACATACCTTGCTTCTCTAGGTATAATATGCATAGAAATTCTAGGTATGGGGTGAGCTTATGAAAAAGCAGGCGATGGAGCATACGAGGCTGTTGGTGTTGTCGCTGTTGGCGAAGGAGGATATGTATGGGTATCAGATGATCGTGGAGCTGGCAAGACGGTCGAACCATGCGTTTGATATGAAGGAGGGGACGCTGTACCCGGTGCTCCATGGGCTGGAACAGGAGGGGTTCGTGGAGGCTTACCGGCAGGAGGCTCCGTCGGGACGGGTACGGAAGTATTATCACTTGACACGCAAGGGACAGGGGGCCCTGCGGGAGGAAGAGTCCGCTTGGAGGCGCTACGCCGGGGCCATTGAGGACGTGCTCCGGGGCGGCGCGGAGGTGGAGGCGCTATGACCCGGCGGGAGTTTACGGACCGGGTGCTGCTGCCCTTGACCAGGCTGACCTGGGACGAGCGGGAGGCCGTCCGGCAGGAGCTGGAGGAGCACATCGAGGACCGGATGGAGGTCCTGCTGGAGATGGGGTGGAATCCGGAGCTGGCGGAGGAACGGTGCCTGGAAGCCATGGGGGACCCGGCGGAGATCGGGCGGGAAATGGCGAAGCAGTACCGGGGCCGGGAGCGCGGGTGGCTCTGGCTGGGAAGGGCCGCCGTGGCGCTGACGGCGGTGCTGTGCTTGCAGGCCGTGGCAAATGTGGGGATTTTGAGCTTCTTTTGGGACGGGCTGCTGGTGCGGTGGCGGGAGAATCCGGTTCCGGAGGCGTGGACGACGCTTTACGAGAGAGACGCGGTGGAAAACGTGAATATCCGCGTGCCGGTGGGAAACGACGTGCTGCGGGTGGTCCGGGTCAGCGTGGGGCGCATGGAGGGCAGCGAGGAGCTGCGGGCGGAGCTGCTTTTGGCCAGCTATGACCGCTTCCCGGGAGGCATCGTTTCGGTGAATGTCATCAACGGAATCGAGCTGGAGGACCAGCGGGGGGCGGAGTGCCAGGTCCCCGGCGGAGTGAGCGGGGGGAACTACATGTTCCGGAGCGGCGCACGCTACGCGGCGGTGGAGGAAGGGGACGAATTTTTGACCCTGCGCTATCGCCAGTTCGGAGACGAGGGACAGATTCGGGTGCCGCTGCCGAAGGAGGGGGAGTCATGAGAAAAAAACGGCTGAGCGCCCGGAAGGGGAAGGCGCTGCGGCGGGTCTTGCTGGCGGCGGCGACGCTGTTTCTGGTGAACCATATTCTGCTGGTGGGGCTGCTGTTCCCGTTTCAGGCTTTGCGGCGCTTGGAGGAGCGGGAGGGCACGGGAAGGACCGCCGTCCTCCGCCGGGACTGGCCGGGGGAAATCACTTGGAACCGGGTGATCTATCTGTCGGGGAATGCGAACGCGGTGATGCTCAGCGATGTGAGGCTGGGGCTGTTCGGATGGGTGGACTACCCCGGCGTGGCCCTGGACTGCTCCGGGGATGGGCCGCTCTGGTGCGGGTGGATGAGCCTGGCGAAGAGGGAGAACCCGAGGCTGTTCTATGTGTTTGGAAGGGTGGACGACCCGGAGATCGCAAGGGTCGAGGTATCGTTTCAGTATGTGGATTGGAATGCCGTTGGAGGGGAAGCGCGTACCGTGTTTTCCTGGACCAGCGAGGAGGCGGAGTGGATGGAACGGGATGGGAGCCGGTATTTCTTGATACGGGAGTATCCGGTGGACTGGAGATACCAGAATATCCATACCGTGGCCGTCGGGTACGACGCGGAGGGAGCGGAAATCGCGCGGAGCGAGGTGGAACGGTATGTGATCGGGAATGTGGAGTATGGGGGATGAACAAAAAAGCAGGACGCCGGGAGGAGGGCCTCCGGGCGTCCTGTTTAGATTAGGCTGGGTTGCCGTCGCTTCGGCTGGGGCGAGCGCCGGACTATCAGAGCGCGTTAAAGCTCTTTTGGTTCCTTTTCTCTCGAGAAAAGGAACTCAGAACAGGCCGGTGATTTTGCCGGATTCGTCTACGTCGATCTTTTCGGCGGCGGGGACTTTGGGTAGGCCGGGCATCGTCATGATGTCGCCCGTCAGGGCTACCAGGAAGCCCGCGCCCGCGCTGACTTTCAGATTGCGGACCGTGATGGTGAAGCCCTTGGGCGCGCCCAGGAGGGCCGGGTCGTCGGAAAAGCTGTACTGGGTCTTTGCCATGCAGATGGGGAGCTTGCCGAAGCCCAGGGACTCCAGCTCCGTGAGCTGCTTCTTCGCCGCCGGGGTCAGGACCGCGCCGTCGGCATGGTAGACCTTCTTGGCGATGGCGTTGATCTTGTTTTCGATGGTATCCTCCGCGTCGTAGGCGAAGCGGAAGGCGTTGGGCTCCTCGCAGAGGCGCAGGACTTCTTCGGCCAGGGCTGTGCCGCCTTCGCCGCCCTTGGCCCAGACTTCGCTGAGGGCCACGTTTACGCCCAGGGCGCGGCACTTGTCCTCCACCAGCTTCAGCTCGGCGGCGGTGTCCGTGGGGAAGGCGTTGATGGCGACGACGCAGGGCAGGCCGTAGACGTTCTTGATGTTGTCCACGTGCTGGAGGAGGTTGGGAAGGCCGCGCTCCAAAGCTTCCAGGTTCTCGGCGTTCAGGTCCGCCTTGGGGACGCCGCCGTGGTTTTTCAGCGCCCGGACCGTGGCGACTACCACCACGGCGCTGGGGATCAGGCCCGCCAGGCGGCACTTGATGTCCAGGAATTTCTCCGCGCCCAGGTCCGCGCCGAAGCCCGCTTCCGTGACGGCGTAGTCCGCCAGCTTCAGGGCGAGGCGGGTGGCCATGACGGAGTTGCAGCCGTGGGCGATGTTGGCGAAGGGACCGCCGTGGATGAAGGCGGGCGTGCCCTCCAGGGTCTGGACCAGGTTGGGCTTCAGGGCGTCCTTGAGGAGCGCCGCCATGGCTCCCTCCGCTTTCAGGTCGTGGGCCGTGACGGGCTTGCCGTCGTAGGTGTAGCCCACCACCATGCGGCCCAGGCGGGCTTTCAGGTCCAGGATGCCGCTGGAGAGACAGAGGACCGCCATGATCTCGCTGGCCACCGTGATGTCGAAGCCGTCTTCCCGGGGAACGCCCTGCATCCGGCCTCCCAGGCCGTCCACGATGTTCCGGAGCTGGCGGTCGTTCATGTCCACGCAGCGCTTCCAGGTGATCTTCTTCACGTCGACGCCCAGGGCGTTGCCCTGCTGGATGTGGTTGTCCAGCATCGCCGCCAGGAGGTTGTTGGCTGCGCCGATGGCGTGGAAGTCGCCGGTAAAGTGGAGATTGATGTCCTCCATGGGGACCACCTGGGCGTAGCCGCCTCCGGCCGCGCCGCCCTTTACGCCGAACACGGGGCCCAGGGAGGGCTCCCGGAGGGCCACCAGGGTGCTTTTGCCCAGGCGGCGGAGGGCGTCGGCCAGGCCCACCGTGGTGGTGGTCTTGCCCTCGCCGGCGGGGGTGGGATTGATGGCGGTGACCAGGATCAGCTTTCCGTCGGGCCGGGCGCTCTCCCGGAGAAGGCGGGGGTCCACCTTGGCTTTGTAATTACCGTAGAGTTCCAGGTACTGGGAATCGACGCCTGCGGCGGCGGCGATCTCCGTGATGGGGCGCATGGCGCAGGACTGGGCGATCTCAATGTCGGACGGTACGTGCATGACGGGGCCCTCCTTTGTGTGATAAAAGGTATGACTTTTTGGATAAGGTGATGATATCACACTATGGCGGGAAAGGGAAGGGGGATTTTTCACAAGGAAAGGGCGGTTTTTGGGATCTGGTTTTACGGGAGGGGGAGCGTTTTGGGCGGCGCGGGGATATGGGTACGGAGAACCGCTTGGAAGGCGGTTCCCCGGTGGATACGGATTTTCGGTTTTATGGGCGGAGGATTTTTTCCAGGGGCCTTCCTTTGGCAAGCTCGTCTACCAGCTTGTCCAGATAGCGGATTTCCTGCATGAGGGGGTCCTCGACGGCCTCCACCCGGACGCCGCAGACGGTCCCTTTTATGGATTTGCGCTTGGGGTTCGGGTTGGGCGCTTGCAGGAAGAAATCTCCGTAGGTGATTTCGCTGTTTAGGAGTTCGCGGAGGGTTTCTTTGGGGTATCCGGTCAGCCAGGAGGCAGCTTCGTCCACCTCGTCCGCAGTCCGGCCTTTTCGTTCGGCTTTCGCGAGGAGGAGGGGGTACAGCTTCGCGAAGGGCATGCTGTATACTTTTTCGTTTGACATGGCGGGCTCCTTACGGGGGTTGTGTTTTTTGGGGGTTTATGGTATGGTAGATGAAAGACGGCGCGTAAGCGGCGGGGGTGGGCTCCGATCAGGGGGCTGTATGCGGAGGTAAATGAATCGTGAAGAGGAAAAAGGCATTGGTTATAAGCGCTGCTGTTTTCGCGGCGATTGTTTTGGCGCTGAGCGTGAATGTCTTTGTAATGCGGAGATTCATACAAACGTATACGTATACCGAGCTGGAATATCGAGGCTATGCCGCGCAGGATGTTCGTGAGATCACAATCGAACACTCTTATTTGAATCGAATTCTTAGTTATAATGAGTGGATTATATCGGTAGAGTTTGAGAAAGTGCCGGATGTTCTTTTTCGGTTCGCATACCGGGATGATAAAATCGTTTTTGAGGGAGTCATTTCCGAGCCTATGCTTGATAAAGAGGAGATTTTGGATTACTCGGAAAGGTTCGAAAACGGGACTTTATTAGGGGAATGAGTTCCTGCGTCAAAACGAAAGGGACTCGCCGGATAGAATTGCAGAAAGGGGAGGGCGGAGCATGGAGATTCGAATCAACAACGGGCGGCCGCGGCAGATCGAGAAGGCGGAGAACGCCGCGCCTCGGGCGGAGGCGAAAAAGCCGAACATCGCGTTCCGGAAGTCCCGGAGCGACAAGCAGGAGTGGTCCCGGCAGGCGCTGGCCTTCCTCCAGGAGGTCAATCAGCAGGATATGGAGAAGCAGAGGAAGCTGCTGGAGGCCAGGCAGAAGGGAAACAGCGAGCTGGACGCGGTGACCAAGGCGCTGAAAACCATGGACAAGTGCCGGAAAATCGCGTCGCGCATCATGAAGGGCGACAAGGTGCCGCCTCAGGATGAGAAGTACCTGATGGACAACGACCCGGACGGGTACAAGCTGGCTTTGGTCTGCCGGGAACCCAAGGAGAAGCCCAAGAAGTGGGAGTCCGTTTTGGAGGACGAGGACCTGGAGGGCGGCGCGTCCGGCGGGGAGACGGCGGAGGAGTCCGTGGACTCCGGCGGGGAAACGGCGGAGTGCTGAAAACAAACGGAAAAACGGCGGCGGGGTCGGCCCTGCCGCCGTTTTTTGTGGGTGTGGCTGTTTCGGTGGGAGAAAGGCTCTGCCTTGAATAGGCGCCGCCGGGAGGGGAGTCAATGGCGGTCGTTGAGGAATTTTTCCAGGACGCGGGAGACTTCGCGGGTGTCGATGGGCTTGGCGACGTGGGCGTTCATGCCCGTATCCAGGCACTTCCGGATGTCCTCGGCGAAGGCGTCCGCCGTCATGGCGATGATGGGGATGTTGGCGTCGGGACGGTCCAGGGCGCGGATGGCGGTGGTGGCCTCGTAGCCGGTCATCACCGGCATGCGGAGGTCCATCAGGATTGCGTCGTAATAGCCCACGGGGGACGCCTCGAACTTGTCCACGCAGATGCGGCCGTTTTCCGCCCAGTCCAGCTCCAGGCCCAGGTCGGAGAGAAGCTCGTTGGCAATCTCCCAGTTCAGGTCGTTGTCCTCCGCCAGGAGGACGCGGCGGCCTGTGAAGTCTATGGCGGCTTCCTCGTGCTGGTGCTCCTGAGGAAGGTCGGCGGTATCGGCGAAGGATTTCAGGCCGTAGAAGAGCGTGGAGCGGAAGAGGGGCTTGGAGATGAAGCCTGTGATGCCCGCCTCCTTGGCCTCCGTCTCGATCTCGCTCCAGTCGTAGGCCGAGATCAGCAGGATGGGGGTCTCGCTGCCGTAGCGGCGGCGGATCTCCTTGGCGGCGGTGATGCCGTCGATGTCCGGGAGCTTCCAGTCCAGAAGGATGATGTGGTAGGGGTCCCGGGCCGTGACCCGGTGGTCGATCATGTCCATGGCCCGCTCGGCGTTCAGGGCCCAGTCGGCCTTGACGCCGATGGATTCCAGAGACGCCGTGGTGCTCTCGCAGAGCTGGCGGTCGTCGTCCACCACCAGGATGTTCCAGTTGGGGAGAATCATCTCCTCCTCCGGAGTCTCGGCCCGCTGGAGGTCCAGGGTGACGAGGAACTCGCTGCCCTTGCCCAGCTCGCTTTCCACCTCGATGGTTCCGCCCATGGTGTCCACGATGTACTTGGTGATGGCCATGCCCAGGCCGGAGCCCTCGGTGCGGCGGACACGGGCGCTGTCCTCCCGGACAAAGGACTCGAAAATCTTCTCCCGAAACTCCGGGGTCATGCCGATGCCGTTGTCCTTCACCCGGAGGTGGATACGGACGTATTCCTCCCCCTTGGGGGACGTCTCCTCATAGAGGGAGACTTGAATCAGGCCGCCCTCCGGGGTGAATTTCAGGGCGTTGCCCAGGATGTTCAGGAGGACCTGGTTCAGGCGGACGCTGTCGCAGCAGACATTCTCCGTGGTGATGTCGTGGATGAAGACGTCGAACTGCTGGTGCTTGGAGCGGACCTGAGGCTGGACGATGCTGACGATGCTGTCCATGACCTCCCGGAGGGAAATCTGGTCCATGTTCAGCGTCAGCTTGCCGCTTTCGATCTTGCTCATGTCCAGCACGTCGTTGATGAGGCCCAGAAGGTGGCGGCTGGAGAGGGTGATCTTTTTCAGGCAGTGCTGGACCTGCTGTTTGTCGTCGATGTTGGCGGTGGCGATGGCCGTCATGCCCACGATGGCGTTCATGGGCGTGCGGATGTCGTGGCTCATGTTGGAGAGGAATTCGCTTTTGGCCTTGTTGGCGTGGACGGCTTCCTTCCGGGTCTTATCCAGCTCCATCATCTGCTCCTGAAGGAGCTTGGAATACTGCCAGAACACCAGCAGCAGCGCCGCCAGCACCACCGTGCAGCCCAGGGTGGCCAGAAACAGCCAGGTCCGGCTCAGATTGCTGACGGCCTCGTCCAGCTCGCCGTAGGGCAGGACGGTGATCAGGAACCACTCGGAGTAGGGAAGCTTGTTGCACTGCAAATGCCGCCGCTCCTTGCCGAAGGTGAGCAGGGTGGAATAGTCTTCCCCGGAGTCCATGGCGGCTTCCAGCTGCCGGATGTAGAGGTCTCCGTCTTCTCCCTGCTCCTCAAAAAGGGCCTGGATGCGGTCGAAGTAGTTCTCCCGGAAGGCGTCGCCGGTGCGGATGACAAAGGTGCCGTCCCGGCGGATGATGTGGGAGTAAACCAGGGTGTTTTCGCTGTAGAGGGAAAGGGTTTCGGCGATGTAATCGGCGGGCAGGCTGGCCACCAGGGCGGTGGCCTCCTCGCCGCTGGACATGACATACTCGGCGGAGACGCCCAGAAGAATGTCTTTTTCCCCATGGTTGGTGCTGGCGACCGAGACCTTCTTGTCCCCGCTGTTCAAGGAGGCCAGGAAGGGCTCCGGGTCCGCCGGAAGGGGCTCGTCCCCATAGATCATGTCGAACTCGCCTTCGCGGGAGTAGTAGGCCAGGGACTCGAAGCCGCGGGTCTGGGCATTGTTGGCCAGGAGGTCCCGCAGCTCGCCGGCAGGGGCGTCGCCGGGGTGGAATCCCTCCACCAGGGCCTCCAGCTGGGAGAGACGGAGCTGGATGGTGGTCTCGAAGTGCTGGGTGACCTTCTCGCCCATGCCGGCCATGTAGGTGGTGCCTACGGCGCTGATGGTTTCGCCGCTCTTCCGGGACATGAAAAAGGCAAGGAACGAGAAGATGCATACTGTCAGCACGAGGACCAGCGCCAGTCTGACCGTAAGAAAGCGGGAGGCGCTGTTCAACGGCTTTTTCATCCCTCCAGCGCCTCCTGAAAGGCGCGGATGGCGGACACCGTCGTCCGGTAATCCGCCGCCGTCTCTGCGGCCAGGGCGTCGGACTCCGGAGTGTAGCCGCCGCGCAGGGATTCGCACAGGCGGCTGCTGGAGTCCTGGAGCTTGGTAATGCTCAGGTTCTGACAGACGCCCTTGATGGTGTGGGCGGCGCGGAACGCCTCCTCATAATTTTTCTCTTCCAGGGAGCGGCAGAGGAGGTCGTAGCTCCCGTCGGCCAGA
Source organism: uncultured Oscillibacter sp. (assembly GCA_948902155.1). The sequence continues at coordinate 7,828 of CAQVQZ010000022.1, read as the reverse complement.
AATTTCAGGACGAACTTCTGCACCAGGCGCTCGCTGCGCAGACGGCCGATGGCGTCCTCATAATTGCCGCCCATGGCGGCATAGCACTCTTGTAAGGTCATGTCTGCTCCTCCTTAGTCCTGCTGTGTATCGTCCCCGTTGTCGATGGGGGAAATGGCGGAAAGCGTCGATCGCATGGTTTCGTCGTAGAAACGGTACTGGCCCCGGCCGCCCCGCTTCACGGAGTACAGGGCCGCGTCCGCCGCGTGGAAGAGGGCGTCGTAGCCGCCGGGGACGGTCTCCGTCAGGGCCACGCCCATGCTGATGGAAAGGGGGAAATGCTCGAACTGGCCGCAGAGGGAAGTGAAAATCCGGGAGATGACCACCTCCACGTCGTCCTTGTACTCCAGGAAGATCAGGAATTCGTCTCCGCCGACGCGGGCGGCGATGTCGCCTCCCCGGATGGACTGGCGGAGCTTATCCGCCAGATGGACCAGGACCCGGTCGCCGAAGGAATGGCCGTAGGTGTCGTTTGCCATTTTGAAGTGGTCTAGGTCGAAAATCACCAGGGCGCAGGAGGCGGCGGGGCGGCTCTCGATGCGCTCCAGGATGCGCTTTTTCGCGTAGGCGTGGTTCAAAAGGCCGGTAAGGGCGTCGTGGGAGGCCATGCGCTCCAGGTTCGCCATGCGCATCCGGGAGTCGTGGATGTCGATGGCCTTACCGATGGCGCCGGTGTAGCGGGGCGGCTCGTCGCTGGACCACGTGGCCCGGGCCACGATCTGGGTCCAGCGCCAGGCGCCCTTGTAGTTCAGCTTGCAGTCATAGGTGATGATGGGGTGCTCCGGCGTGGTGCAGCGCAGGGCGTCGATAATGTTCTTGTAATCCGCTTCCTCCATGACCTGCCGGGCCTCGGGCTGGTGAAGGGGGTCCATGATGATCTCCGCCAGGCCCAGGTGCTCCGCGCCCCAGTTGGAGAGGGTGAGCATCGGGGGGGAGGCGGTGAACTCGAACTGAATTTCCTTGCTCATATCGGCGAAGAAGCTGTACTTCATCCGCTCGTGCTCCAGGAGCTGGAGGGTCCGCTCGGAGGCGGTGAGCTCCTCGTGGCGGTGCATGGCCTGGGCCACGTTCCGCATCTCCCGCTGGCTGCGGTGGGTGGGGGTGTTGCTGTTGTTCATATGGATGGGCAGGTCCTGGGACAGGTCCCGGAGACAGTCCATCAGAAGAGGGTTGAACGCGCCGCACTTGCCGTCCAGAATCATCTGGACCGCCTGGTCGTGAGCGATGGAGTCCTTATAGCAGCGCTTGCTGGTCAGGGCGTCGTACACGTCCGCCAGGGCCACAATCTGGGCGGAGATGGGAATCTCATCTCCCTTCAGCCCGTCGGGGTAGCCCCGGCCGTCCCAGCGCTCGTGGTGCCAGCGGCAGATGTCGTAGGCCACCTTTACCAGGGGGTCGTCCTGGTGGATGGGGAGGTTTTCCAGCATCTCCGCGCCCGCCATGGAATGGGTCTTCATGATCTCGAATTCCTCGGGGGTGAAGCGGCCGGGCTTGTTGAGGATTTTTTCGTCAATGGAGATCTTGCCGATGTCGTGCAGGGCCGAGGCCGTGCAGATCATGGAGATGTCCGAGGGGGAGAGGTGGTAGCGGTCCGTCCGCTGGACCAGGTGGGTCAGCATCAGCTCCGTCAGGGTGCGGACGTTGAGGACGTGGAGGCCGCTCTCGCCGTTCCGGAACTCCACGATGTGGCTGAGGATATCGATCAGCAGGCTGCTGCGCTGCTCGTTTTCGTAAATCTGGTCCGCCACCATGTCCACCAGGCGCTTCTGCTTGGCGTAGAGCATGATGGTGTTCACCACCCGGCGGTGGACGATCAGGGCGTCGAAGGGGCGGGAGATGAAGTCCGTGACGCCCAGCTCATAGGCCCGCTCGATGTGGCTGGAGCCGGTCTCGGCGGAGATCATGATGACGGGGACGTCCTCAATCCAGTGGTTCTGGCTCATGACCTCCAGAACGCCGAAGCCGTCCATCTCCGGCATGACGATATCCAGCAGGACTAAAGAAATCTCCGTCCCCATATGCTGGAGGAGGCCCACGCCCTGGAGGCCGTTCTCCGCTTCGATAATCTCATACTCATCGTCCAGCATGTCCGCCAGGATGGCGCGGTTCAGCTCGGAGTCGTCTACAATTAAAATTTTCTGCTTTTGATCTGCACTCAAAGGGATCACTTCCTTTTAGAACATAGCCTCTTTTTACAAACCGGCAGGGGGCGGAACGCCCGGCCCGACGGAACCGTCCGCAGATCGCGGACGCTAGTCATCCATTAGAATGGTCTGATTTTACCATAGAAAAAAGCAAATAGCAAGAACGAAGAGTGCAGAAGCAAAAACCTGTTATCTCGTCAGAATAACCAAAAGTTGGAAGAAAGTGCACTTTTGACAAAAATAGATAAAAAAATCACAAAATTATTGTGACAGACGTCAGGGGATGGGGCGGGGATTCCAGAGAAGGTGGAGATTTTTGGAGAAAGCGGTAAAATCAGCGGAAAAAGGTGCCAATACGGTCCTGATTTCTCAAAAATGGAAGAGGACCCTATCAAAAAAATACTTGATTTTTCCGGGAGAATGGTTCATAATGGGGAGTACCTGATTAGACGGGACAAACAAATATGTTGCAAAACGCACATGGCCGATGACGCGAACAGAGGCGCTCGGAGGGGGCCAAACCGCACATTTCGGCAAAATGGATGGCCGCCGCACTAAATGTTGTGGAAAGCCGCTTGCTCGCTGAAGCGGACGGTGTCATTTTTTGGGGAGTTCCGGCGGCTTTTTTTGCCGAAACGCCGGGCTTGCGGAGAATTTGAACGCGAGGAAAGGATGAAAACGGATGAGCTTACTGTCTACCAACTCGTCTTTGATGCTGGAGAAGTCCTTGAGCTACCTGTGGGCCAAGCAGGCGGCGATTGCGGACAACGTCACAAATGCGGAAACGCCCGGATATAAGGAAAAGGTCGTCACCTTTGAGGACAGCCTGAAAAGCAAGCTGCTGCGGGCCTCCAGGGGGTCCGCGCCGGTGAAGTCCATGCGGGAGGTTTTGGAAGCGGCTGACTTTACCGTGACGGAGCAGGACGTGCAGACCCGGATGGACGACAACGGCGTCAACGTCACCGCCCAGATGTCGGAGGCCATCCGGAACGCCTATCAGATGCGCTATGTGATGAACTCCATCAGCTCGGGGTTCAACGTCCTGCGGGCCGCGATCCGGGGACAATAAGGACGCCGGGCGGTTTTGCGCGGCGGGCGCTTCGCCGCTTTGCCGTGTGAAAAGGCGTTAAGGAACCGCTAAGAAAATGAGCCGCCGGGACGCGCCCGGCGGAGACTGGAGAGGTTTCGCTATGGCATTTCTAAGTTCTATGAACATCGTGGCCTCGGGCTTCACCGCCCAGCAGCTGCGGCTGGATATCGTGTCCGAGAACGTGACCAACTCCACCACCACCCGGGTGGAGAACGGCGAGGGCGCATACCGCCGGAAGATGGTGGTCTTCGAGGCCAAGACCGGACGGGACGGCTTCCGCCGGGCCATGGCCCAGGCCGCCAGCGGCATGGCGCCCAACGGCGAGGCCGCCGGAGGCGTGCAGGTCACCCAGATCGTGGAGGACCCCTCCCCGATGCACATGGTCTATGACCCCACCCACCCGGACGCCAACGACGACGGGTATGTGGAAATGCCCAATGTGGACATGGTGAAGGAGATCACCGACGCCATGGCCGCGACCCAGGCGTTCTCCGCCAACGTGACGATGTTCAACACCATGAAGGCGGTCATCACCGACGGCCTCCAGATCGGCAAGTAATGAGAGGAGCTCCCTATGCTGACGCCTATTGACAAGCTGACCCCGCTGTCGCCCCTCAACCCGGAGAAAAAGACGCAGGACGTTTCCTCAAAACCGGAGGAGAGCGTTTTCGGCGCTGTTTTTCGCTCAGCAATTGACAATGTGAAGGAAACGGACGCGACTGCGAAGGAAGCGCAATATTTGCTGGCTACCGGCCAGCTGGATAACCCCGCCATGAGCATGATTGCCGGTGTGAAGGCGCAGACTGCGGTGGATCTTCTGATCCAGCTGCGGAGGGGGGCGTTGGACGCCTATTCCGAGCTGACGAGGATCAACCTGTAAGTGGTGCGCGGGGGAGTCCTCCCTGTGCTGCTTGGCACCTCTGGCCCCAAGCAGCACGAATCATGTCTATAGGACGCCGCAGAGGCGGCTGAGAGAAGGAGGTGGCAGCGGTTGAAGGATGTGAAGGAAAAGGCAAAGGCGCTCTTTGACAAGACCAAGGAGCGCCTGAAACGGATTTCGAAAAAGGTTTGGCTCATCATCGCCGCTGTTCTGGTGGTCCTGATCGTGGGCATCGCCATTGTGCTGACGCTGAATCAAAAGGAGTATACCGTGCTGGTCACTCAGGTGAGCAATGCGGAAGCTTCCAAAATCCTGACGTTCCTGACGGAACAGGGGATTACGGACTACAAGGTGAAGGACGGAAACACCATCCTGGTGCCCGAGAGCCAGGAGACGGCGCTGAAGGCCCGGCTCATGATGGAGAACCTGAACCAGACCGGAAGCTATTATATGGATAACCTCAACGCTTTCTCCACCAACGAGGAGCGGAGCTACGCGGACCGCAAGGACACGGAGCTGAAAATCGCCGGGGTCATCCGGAGCTTCCCCAACGTGATGGACGCCACGGTGAACATCTCGCCGGGAGAGAACCGGGCTTACATACTTGACAGCAACAACGTGGTCAAAGCCAGCGCCGGCGTGATGCTGACCATGGTGGAGGGCGAGATGCTCACCGACGAGCAGGCCGCTTCCATCCAGAACTTCGTGACCCACTCCGTCCAGGGGCTGGAGATCGAGTCGGTCAGCATTCAGGACACCACCGGCAACATCTACCTCACCGGCGAGGCCCTCGACGGGGAGTCCTCCGCCCTGAAGCTCCAGCTTCAGCAGGCGTGGGAGAACCGGATCAACACCAACGTCAAGAAGGTGCTGGACCCCATCTTCGGCGAGGACAACGTGAAGGTGGCCGTCACCTGCGAGGTGGAGATGAACTCCACCACCGAGGTGCGCAACGAGACCATTCTGCCCGAGTACGCCCAGGACGGGTCTACCGACGGGCGGGGCATCGTGGGCTCCGAGCAGCACGAGGGCTATATCGGGCGGCCCGGCGAGAATCCCATCGGCGGACTGGTGGGCACCGAGCGCAACTCCGACCTGACGGAGACCGTGGAGGCTGGGCTGGGCGCGGAGGAGGACGACAACGTCATCGCCGGGAGCAAGCAGATCGACTACGACAACTCCCACAGCGTCATCAACATCGACAACAACGGCACGGCCAAGGTAACGGACTGCTCCGTGGCCGTGAGCATCAACTCCCGGACGGCGGGGGACTTCGACGTGGAGGGCGTCCGCCAGCATGTGGCCCGGGCCGCCAACATCCAGGGCGAACGGGACCCCATTACCAACGAGGAAATCCTGGACGGCAAAATTTCCGTGCTGGCCATGGACTTCTATAATCCCAGGGCCGACGTGGGCAGCGACGGCATCGGTGCTATGGTTCCCACGGTGGACCTGTGGGTGCTCATCGCGGCGGGCGTGGGACTGCTGCTGTTCATCATCCTGCTGACCGTCATCCTGCTGCTGCGCCGGAAGAAGCGCAAGAAGAGAGAGGCCCAGGAGGAGAAGGAACGCCTGGAGATGGAGGCCGCACTGGCTGCGGCCGGACTGGCTGCGGAGGGCGCGCCCGAGGGCGGCGCCGACGTGATGGAGCTGGAGATGGAGCGGAGCATGGAGCTGCGCAAGGATATCCGGCAGTTCGTCAGCGACAACCCGGAAATCGCGGCCCAGATGCTCAAGACCTGGCTGAGAGGGGGCGACGACAATGGCTGAAGCAGCGGCCGCCACTCAGACGGCGGCAACCGAGGCGAAAAGCGCCCCGAATAAGGGGGGGCCCAAGGCCATTCCCCTCACCACCCAGCAGAAGGCGGCGGCGGTCATCATCGCCCTGGGGGCGGAGAAGGCTTCGCTGGTCTACAAGTACATGGAAGACGAGGACGTGGAGCAGCTCACCCTGGAGGTCGCCCGGCTGGGCGTCCTCACCACCCAGCAGACGGAGGACGTCCTCAACGAGTTCTATCAGCTGTGCCTGACCAACAAGGCCGTCACCGAGGGCGGCCTGGAGTACGCCAAGGCCGTCCTGGAGAAGGCCTACGGCGAACAGGCGGCGATGGAGCTGCTGGGCAAGGTGACCCGGAACCTCAAGAACCGCGAGTTCGCCTTCATGGACAAGGCGGACGTCAAGTCCCTCTACTCCGCCCTGCGGAGCGAGCGGCCCCAGACCATCGCCCTGGTCCTGTCCTATGTGGACGCGGACAAGGCGGCGGGCGTTGTGGCCCAGCTGGAGGAGAAGAAGCAGATTCAGGTGGTGGAGAGCATCGCCAAGCTGGACAGCGTCTCCCCGGCGGCCATCAAGATTGTGGAGGCCGAAATGCACAACCGCTTCTCCAACATCATGACCGATACCAACATCAAGGTCGGCGGCATCGACTATGTGGCCGACGTGATGAACAACCTGGACCGGACCAGCGAGAAAAACATCTTCGACGGCCTGTCCGACCCCGACCTTGCGGACGAGATCCGCAAGCGGATGTTCGTTTTCGAGGACATCATCACCATGGACGACCGCTCCGTGCAGCGCTTCGTCCGGGACTGCGACCCCAGAGACCTGGTGCTGGCCCTCAAGGCCGCCAACGCGGAGGTGGCAAACAAGCTGTTCGCCAATATGTCCACCCGTATGGCCCAGAGCATCAAGGACGACCTGGAAATCACCGCCAATGTCCGCATGAAGGACGTGGAGGAAGCCCAGCAGCGCATCGTCGGCATTATCCGTGGACTGGAGGAGAAGGGTGAGATCATCATCCTGAAGGGCGGAAAGGACGATATCATTGCCTAGTATTTGGAAATCCATCATGCGCCCGAAGGCGGAGCCCTATCAGTTCCCGAAGGCGCTGGACCTGGTGCTGGAGGAGCAGGCGGCCAACGCCGCCCCTCCGCCGCCCCCCGAGGAGGGCGGCGCGGAGGACGCGCCGGTGCTGGACGTCCGGATCGGGGCGGAAGAGGAGGAAACGCCGCCTCCCGCAGAACCGGAGCCGGAACCGGACCCGGTGAGCTACGCCCAGATTCAGGCGGAGGAAATCCTGGAGGACGCCCGGCGGAGAGCCGAGGAGATTCTGGACCAGGCCCGGCTGGAGGCCGAGGTCAAGGCCCAGGAGCTGTTCGAGTCCTCCCGCCAGAGCGGGATGGAGGCCGGGCGGGCCGAGGGATTGTCCCAGGGCGCGGCCCAGGCCCTCCAGGAGGGACAGCGGGCCCGGGAGCGGCAGGCCGCGGAACTGGCCGCAGACTTCCAAGCCTTTCTGGACCGGGCCGGGGCCGAGCTGGACCGGCAGATGGACGACAACGTGGAGGAGCTGCGGGATTTGGCCATCGCCATCGCGGAAAAGGTGGTGTGCGTCAGCCTCAAGAGCAGCAGCGAGGTCATCTGCCGGATGATTCAGACCGCTATCGACAAACGCAAGCGCCGGGAATGGGCGCACATCTATATCGCCGAGTGCGACGCGAAGCATCTGGTCAAGGTTCCCGCCTCGCTGATGAACGCGCTTTCGGCGCTGAGCGACCGGGTCCGCATCATTCCCATGGCGGACGACGAGGCGGGCACCTGCATCATTGAAACCCCCGACGAGATCGTGGACGCCAGCGCCGCCACCCAGATGAACAACATCCGGACCCTGCTGTCCG
>CAQVQZ010000021.1 GCA_948902155.1 uncultured Oscillibacter sp. | reverse complement strand
TGTCCTTCGTCAAGCAGACCGGCGAGGCCCAGTATGACGACGACGTCATCGCCAAGATTGAGGAATCGGTCCAGGAGAAGGGGAACAAGGGCAGCAAGCCCGCCGAGCCGGAGGAGCAGGAGACCGACGAGCTGCTTCCCGCCGCCGTGGAAGTGATTCTGGAGACGGGACAGGCGTCCACGTCGATGCTGCAAAGGCGTTTGAAGCTGGGGTATTCCCGGGCCGCCCGGCTGGTGGACCAGCTGGAGGAGCGGGGGTATGTGGGGCCCTTTGAGGGGTCCAAGCCCCGGCAGCTGCTGATTACAAAGGAGAAGTGGCAGGAGATCAAGATGGGCGGCGGCGCGGCGATGGAAGCGGAAGATGAGGATGAGTGAGCTGTAGGCTATAAAATATAAGTGCGCCGGGAAGGGGAAGCCCTTTCCGGCGCACTTTCGTTTAGATAGGAGTTATGAGATAGGAGATAGTGTGGGCTGGTGCGTTTTGTCAGGGTTCGGTGGGGGTTGGGGGGAGGATGGGATAGTCTTCCAGCACGTCCAGGAGGCGGGAGTAGTCCTGCGCCGCCAGGTGGGTGTAGCGGGCCCAGCGGTTGCGGCACTGGTTCCGGGCCTCCGCTAGGAGGGCTTCCGCCGCCTCCGGGAAGGTCCTTTGCAGGGAGTTGAACCGGACCTCGCCCATAAAGAATTCCCGCAGGTCGTACTTGGGGTCCTTGAAGTCCAGGACGAAGGGGTTCTTGCCCTCCAGCTTGCGCTTGGGGTCGTAACGGTAGAGGACCCAATAGCCGCTCTTCACCGCCAGCTTGGCCTCCTCCTGGGCCCAGGCCATGCCTTTCACGATGCCGTGGTTGATGCAGGGGGCGTAGGCCACGATCAGGGACGGGCCGTCGTGGGCTTCCGCCGCCCGGAGGGCCTTGATGTACTGGGCCGGGTCCGCTCCCAGGGAGACGGAGGCCACGTAGACGTTCTGATACTGGGTGGCCAGCATGCCCAGGTCCTTTTTCTCCGTCCGCTTGCCCGCAGCGGCGAACTGGGCCACCGCGCCGAAGGGCGTGGCCTTGGAGGACTGACCGCCGGTGTTGGAATAGACCTCCGTGTCCACCACCAGGATGTTCACGTCCTCGCCGGAGGCCAGCACGTGGTCCAAGCCGCCGTAGCCGATGTCGTAGGCCCAGCCGTCGCCGCCGTACATCCACATGCTCTTTTTCACCAGCTGGTCCTGGGCCTTGCGGACGGCTTCGACCTTCTCCCCGGTTTCCGTGGTGTTTTTCAGGGCGGCGATCACCGCGTCGCTGAGCTCGATGGTGCGCTGCTTGTCCTCGAAGCCCTCCAGCCAGGCGGAGAGGGCGGCTTTCAGGGCCTCGTCCTTCGTCTCGTCCAGCAGGTCCCGGACCGACCGCTGGAGGCGGAGCCGCTGCTGGCGGACGCTGAGGACCATGCCCAGGGAATACTCGGCGTTGTTCTCAAAGAGGGAGTTGGACAGGGCCGGACCCCGGCCGTTGGGCTTGGTGGTGTAGGGGTAGCTGGGGACGCTGAAGCCCCACGCCTGGGTGCAGCCCGTGGCGTTGGCCACCACCATGCGCTCGCCGAAGAGCTGGGTCAGCAGCTTCATGTAGGGCGTTTCGCCGCAGCCCGCGCAGGCTCCGGAGAACTCCAGCAGGGGCTGCTCGTACTGACTGCCCTTGACGCTGAACTTGTCCATGGGGTTGGCCTTGGGGGACAGGGCGAGACTGTAATCCCAGTTGGGCTGCTCCGGCATCTGGGACTCGATGGGCTTCATGACGATGGCCTTCTCCTTGGCGATGCAGGCGGCGGCGCAGGTTCCGCAGCCGGTGCAGTCCAGGGGGTCCGCCTGGATGCGGTAGCGCAGGCCCTGGAAGCCCTTGCCCTTGGCCTCCTTGGTGACGTAGCCCGCCGGGGCCTTCCGGACCTCCTCCTCGTTCAGAAGGAAGGGACGGATGGCGGCGTGGGGGCACATGAGGGAGCAGAGGTTGCAGCCCACGCAGTTCTCCGGGAGCCAGCACGCCACATGGGCGGCGAAGCCCCGCTTTTCGTACTTCGACGTGGACATGGGGACGCTGCCGTCCGCCGCGTCCCGGAAGGCGCTGACGGGGAGGCTGTCCCCCTTCTGGGCGTTGACGGCCCGCATGACCGTGCGGACGTACCAGGGGGACGTGGTATCCACGGCCTCCGGCTCGTCGGGCAGGTCCGCCCAGGCGGCGGGGACGGCGATCTCCTTCACGCCGGACAATCCCGCGTCCACGGCGGCGCAGTTCATGTTGACCACTTTCTCGCCCTTGCGGCCGTAGGTCTTTTGGATGGCGGCCTTCATGTAGTCCACGGCCTGGTCCACCGGCAGGACGCCGCTGAGCTGGAAGAAAGCGGCCTGGAGAACGCTGTTGGTCCGGTTTCCGAGGCCGATGGCCTCGGCGGCGGCGTTGGCGTCGATGATGTAGAATTTGGCCTTGCGCTCCGCCAGGAGGCGCTTGACCTTGTTGGGCAGGTGGGACTCCAGGTCCGCCTCGGGCCAGTTGCAGTTGAGGAGGAAGGTCCCGCCGGGTTTCAGCTCGTTGACGATGTCGTATTTGTCGATATAGCTCTGGTTGTGGCAGGCGATGAAGTCCGCCATGGTGACGTAATACGTGGAGAGGATGGGCGTGCGGCCAAAGCGGAGGTGGCTCTTCGTCACGCCGCCGGACTTCTTGGTGTCGTATTCAAAGTACGCCTGGACGTACTGGTCCGTGTTGTCGCCGATGATCTTGATGCTGTTCTTGTTGGCCCCCACGGTGCCGTCGGACCCCAGGCCCCAGAATTTGCAGCTGATGGTCCGGTCATCGGCGGTGACCACGTTTTCCCCCACGGGCAGGGAGTGATGGGTCACGTCGTCGGTAATGCCCACGGTGAAATGGTCCTTTTGCTCCCCGGACATGTTGTCATAGACGGCGATCATCTGGGCGGGGGTGGTGTCCTTGCTGGAGAGGCCGTAGCGGCCTCCCAGGACCTGGACCTGGCGGCTTCCGTGCTGGAGGACGGAGCACACGTCCTTATAGAGGGGCTCGCCGTTGGCTCCCGGCTCCTTGGTGCGGTCCAGGACCGTCAGGAGCTTGCAGCTCTCCGGCAGGGCGGCGAGGAAGTGGGCTGCGCTGAAGGGCCGGTACAGCCGGACCTGGAGGAAGCCCACCTTGCGGCCCTGGGCGTTCAGGTGCTGGACCACCTCCTGGAGACAGCCGGAGACGCTGCCCATGGCGACGACTGCCTGCTCGGCCTCCGGGTCGCCGTAGTAGTTGAAGAGGCGGTAGTCCCGGCCTGTCAGGGCGGACATTTGGGCCATGTAGCCCTCCACGATGGCGGGCAGGGCCTCGTAGTAGGGGTTCACCGCCTCCCGGAGCTGGAAGGCCGTGTCCGGGTTGATGACGGTGGAGCGCATGAGGGGGTGTTCGCTGTTCAAAGCGTTGGCCCGGAAGCGGTCCAGGGCTTCCTGGTCCACCATGCCGCCCAGGTCGCCGTAGTCCAGCACGTCGATCTTCTGAATCTCGTGGGAGGTCCGGAAGCCGTCGAAGAAGTGCATGAAGGGCACCCGGGACTTGATGGCGCAGAGGTGGGCCACGGCGGCCAGGTCCATGCACTCCTGGACGCAGGAGGAGGCCAGCTGGGCAAAGCCCGTCTGGCGGCAGGCCATGACGTCGGAGTGGTCGCCGAAGATGGAGAAGGCGCTGGCGCCCACGGTGCGGGCGGCGACGTGGATGACGCCGGGCAGGAGCTGGCCGGAAATGCGGTACAGGGGCGGCACCATGAGCATGAGGCCCTGGGAGGCGGTGTAGCTGGTGGTGAGGGCTCCGGCCTCCAGGGAGCCGTGCATGGCCCCGCAGGCCCCGGCCTCGCTCTGCATCTCCATGAGGCGCACGGGCTGGCCGAAGAGGTTCTTCATGCCGTTGGCGGCCCAGGTGTCCACGTGCTCGGCCATGGGGCTGGAGGGGGTGATGGGGTAGATGGTGGCGACTTCGGTAAAGGCGTAGCTTGCGTAGGCGGCGGCTTCGTTGCCGTCCATGGTTTTGCGTTTCATAACGGCTCCCCTTTCTCCGCAGGCTGCTCAGATGGGCGGGGGCTTCTGAGCAAGGTGTGATATCCATATTATGGCATGGGAGGGGGCGGCTGTCAAGGAAGACGGCGGGATTAGATAATTAGATAGGAGTTATGAGATAGGAGATATTTTTTGCGTTCTGCCGGTGGGCGGAGCAGGCGGAAGGCCGTGAGCGGGAGCGCGGCAAGTCCAGCGGTGCGCCCGCTTCTTTGGATTTGCCTGTTTGGCATGACAAAGCTTGCGTTTCCTTCCATCAACAAGGATACTGCCGCTTGCAGAAAGGGCTTGCACTCTCCCCGGCAAGCGGATATAATGAACAACAGGTCCTATTCCGCGTCTCCATGGGACGCCTGCGGCCGAAGGCAACCATGGCCTTATTTTTCAAGAGGGGAGATGCAAACCAGATGAAAGAGCGCAGGAGGCACAGCCGGATCATCATCAACCAGCACGCGTGGATACACGATTTTGACGAGAGCGCCGCCGCTCCGGCCAATCTGGAGGACTGCCTGATCGTCGACATCAGCGAGAGCGGGGCATGCATCCAATGCGCCTCCTGCTACCAGGTGGGCCAGCCTCTTGCGTTCACATATCAGGACCTCATGGAGAGCGGGCTCCGCCCCATCGTCGGCGTGGTGATGTGGAACAAGCGGCATTCCGAACGGGACTACCGGCATGGCGTCCAGTTCCTCGGGCTGAGCACTCAGATGCTCCGCAAGATTCAGAACCAGGTGCTCCAGATGACTGAGAAGCAGAAGGGGACGGACGGGGGATGATCGATTTTCCTCTGGCCGTGACTCTACGGCCTTTTACGAACACATACAAGAAGGACCCGCCGGTCTGCCGGCGGGTCCTTTTTTCTCCAAAGACGGGGAAACACAAGGGTTTCCCTTATTCCACAAGCCTACGCCAAAGCCTCTTCGAACACCTTCAAAAGCTGCTCCTGGTGAAAGGGCTTATCCACAAACCCCTTGGCCCCGATGGCCTTGGCCCGTTCAAACGTATCGTCGTAGGCCAGGGAGGAGATCATCACGATCCTCGCATCCGGATTCTTCTTCAGAATGATCTCCGCGGCGTCCAGACCGTCCATGCCCTGCATGATGATATCCATGGTCACCAGGTCGGGCCGCACCTCGGCGTAGCGCTCGATGGCCTCCTCGCCGCTGCGGCAGTGGGCCGCGATCTCGTAATCCGTCCCTTTCAGAACGTCCTCCATCTGGACCCGGACCAGCCGGGAATCGTCCACTACCATCACTCGCCTGCTCATTGGATAACCCCCTTTTCTCCAGCCGCCTCCGGCCTGTCCTCCTGGGCGCTGGGCACGTGGTGGATCAGCTGCGCGCCCTCCCTCTGCTCGTCGGAGTAGGTGAGGATAAACTGGGCCTCCTGCCCCTCCGGCTCGTAGCGCCCCTGGTAGAACACCGGAGCGCCGAAATGGGCCGGAATCTGCGTGGCCCGGTACATCGCCCCCACGATTTTCCCGCAGAGCACATTAAAATACTCCTTGCTGAACTCCTCCACGTCCTCCGGCGTCACCGCGTCCTCGTGGAAGGAATTGCGGGCCATGCGGGCCAGCAGGCTGGTGTCCGCGCAGAGGGTGAGGCTGGTCCCGAAGCCCTTGTCAAAGGTGATGTGGACCGTGCAGAGGTCCTCGCCCAGGGGCTGCTCCCCGTGGTGCAGGCGGACCCCTGCGGTCCGCTCCGTCACATCCTGGAGGGCCTGGTCCAGAATCTGCTCCAGCTCTTCTCTTGTTACGGCGGTATTCATAGACGGTTCTCCTCCGGCGGTTCAGTAACAGACGGGCTCCGCTTGCTCGGGTCCAGCACCCGCTGAATCCGCTCCAGCAGGTCGTCGGGGGCAAAGGGCTTCAGCACGTAATCCTCGATGCCCAGCTGGATGCCCTCCATGACAAATCTCCGGTCCTCCAGGCCGGTCAGCATGATGACCGGGATGTCCGCCCGGTCCTCCATGGCCCGAATCTCCCGCAGGGTCTCGAAGCCGTCCTTGGGAACCATGCGGATGTCCAGCAGGATCAGGTCGGGCTTCTCCTGCTCCAAAAACCGCAGGGCCCGCGTGCCGGAATTGACGGTGACCACGTCGTAATATTTTTCCAGGGCGTCTGTGATCCGCAGCAAAATGGTGGCCGCGTCGTCTACCGCCAAAATGCGCTTGCGGTAGCTCCTTCTTCTCATCTCCGTCATCTGCTTCCCGTCTCCTTTTCAAGTTTGCGCAGAAGCTGGTCCAGCAGGGCTTCCGCGTTGTCGTCTTCAAACAGCTTCAGCTGCCCCTGAATCTCCGTCAGGCTGTCCGCCGCGTCCTGCGGCAGCTCGCGGCCCAGGAGTTCCTCCACGATTCCGGCGCACTCTTTGGAGCGAAAATGCGTCAGCTCGTCCAGGGCCGTCCCCACCCGTTCCCGGAGCTCCTCCGGGGGCAGGGGCGGGAGCTTTTCCGCCTGGGGGGCGGCTTTCCGCCGCGTCTCCAAAAGCAGGCCGATGTTTTCCAGCAGCGCCTCGTAGCGCTCCATCAGGAGGGGGAACTGCCGGGCGATGAAGTCCGTGTCGCCCTCCGCGGCGGCGTTTTCCTGGGCGCGGGCCATGTTGGAAACATCCATGGCCCCGATGTTGGCGGAGGCGCTTTTCAGCCCGTGGACCTCCACCTGATACCGGGCGATATCGGACCCGGCCAGCTCCCGCAAAAGCGCCGTCTTGCGCCGACCGTCCATATAGTAGACCTCCAGCAGGCCGGCAAAGCCCTCCTCGCCGCCAACATAATAGCGGGCGGCGGCGTCGATGTCAATCCCTTCGATTCGGAAGGCGCTCAAATCCGTAACGGCGGGCGGCGGGGCGTTGGCCCCGGCCTCCCGGCGCTCCTCCGGCACCCAGCGGGCCAGAAGCCGCCCCAGCTCCCGCCGGTCCAGGGGCTTGGCGATGAAATCCTGGAAGCCGCAGTTCAGGAAGCGGTCCCGCATGCCGGACATGGCGTTGGCGGTCAGGGCGATGATGACGGGGGCGTTTTCCCCGCAGTCCCGGCGGATGATCTCCGCCGCCTCGATACCGTCCATGACGGGCATCATGTGGTCCATGAAAACGATGTCGTAGTAGTTCTGCCGCACCAGCTCGATGGCCTCCGGCCCGCTCTCGGCCTCGGTGAGGTCGAAGGCGTAGCTCTTCAAAAAGCCCCGGGCCACCTTGCGGTTGACCAGATTGTCGTCCACCAGCAGGACCTTCACCCCCGGCGCGGTGAACGCCTCGGTCTGCTCCAGCTCCGACGGGGGGATCTCCGGGACCTCCGAGATGGGACGCCGGTCCACGATCTTCTGGGGGATGGTGAAGGAGACTGCGGTCCCCTCGCCATAGACGCTCTCCACGCGGATGGTCCCGCCCATCAGCTCGATCAGGTGCTTGACGATGGCCAGGCCCAGGCCGGTGCCCTCCACGCTGCGGTTGCGCTTGGCGTCCACCTGGCGGAAATCCTCGAAAATCTTCCCCAGGTCCTCCTCCCGGATGCCGCAGCCGGTGTCCTCGATCCGGAAGGTGATGAGCTCCTCGTCCTCCCGCCGGCCCGGCGTTCCGCTGACGAAGGCCCGCACATAGCCCTCTTTTGTGAACTTGATGGCGTTGTTGAGAATGTTGATCAGAATCTGCTTGATGCGCCCCTCGTCGCCGTTGTACCGGCAGGGGAGGGAGGCGTCGCACTCGTATTTCATGATCAGCCCGCGCTTGGAGGCGGCCAGGTCCATCATGCCCACCACCTCGTCCACCACGGTCTTCAGGTGGTAGTCCGTGTACACCAGCTCCATCTTGCCCGCCTCCACCTTGGACAGGTCCAGGATGTCGTTGATGATGGCCAGGAGGTTTTTGGCGGCAGACTGCACGTCCTTGGCGTGGGCGTAGGTGGAGGGGTCTCCGGTTTCCTCCATAATGATGTCGTTCAGACCGATGATGGCGTTCATGGGGGTCCGAATCTCGTGGGACATGTTGGCCAGGAACTCGCTCTTGGCGATGTTGGCCTTCTCCGCCTGCCGGCGTACCCGCTTGATCTCGTTGATGTAGGCTTTGATGTCCGTCATGTCCAGAATCAGGATGACGCATCCCTGCTTCCGGCCGTTTTCACCTATGATCTGCTTGCTGTGGCACTCGTAGTGCTGCCCGTTGATGGAAAAGCTCCAGGGAACGTTTTCGTTGAGCATTTCCTCCCGGAACTCCTCCAGCACCCGGATGTCCTCCCCCAGCTTGTGGGAGGGCAGGTTCACGAAAATCTGGGCGGCGGCCCGGTTGTAGCTGATGAGCCGGTCGTGGTTGTCCAGGGCGATGACCCCGTCCCCCAGGCTCTCCAGCACCTTCTCCGCCGCCAGGCGGCGGAAGTCGTAATTCCGGCGGCTCCACACCACGATGACCACCATGGACATGGAGATGGCCAGGGTCACCGGGGTCAGGTCGAAGACCTTGGTGAGCTTGCACACGTAGGCCGCCAGCATGATGATGGGCATGGTGGAGATGAAGAGGATGGTTTTGAACTGGCGGTTGATGCGCTGGTCCGAACGGAGGCGGATGGCCCGCACCAGGGTGTAGATGCAGAGGACGTAAGGGATAACGATGCGGGTCATCATGAAAAGGGCGTACAGGGGGCCGTATTCGATGCTGATGTAGTGAAAGCCGCTCTCAGTGGACAGCCACTGGAATTCCCGGTAAAAGAGGCCGTTCCAGTTGAAAAACACGGTGGGGAGCACGAAGAAGTTGATGGCCCCCAGAACGCCCAGGAGCTTCTTGGGCGGGGCCGCGTAGCAGTAGGCGTAAGTAAACCAGCAGTAGCACAAGGGCACGAAGGCGGAGCCCACGTTTTCCACCGTCACCGCCGTCACGGCGGCTTCCAGCGTGGGCGCGGTCACCTCCAGCAGATAGCCCACGTTCTGCACCAGGGAGCCGCACATGATGAAGATCAGCAGCTTCTGCTCCTGAGCGCCGGACCCGTTGATCAGGAGAACCAGGGCCACGAAGATCAGGCAGACGCCGAAGCACGCCAAAGCAATGACAAAGTTTTCCATTTTCTCTCACCTGCCAGGATTTACGGCGTTACGACCGCCCAAAAGGGCGGGACGTTTTCCGACGCTAGGGCCTGTTCACATAAACCAAATACGCGGATTTCCGAGCAAATTTTGCCGAATGCAAGGCAAAAATTTGCAGGCGTACTGACGTACGTCAAAAATTTTCAACGCGGCAGCCGGCAAAATTTGCCGGAAAGACGTGTGTTTGGGCTTATGTGAACAGGCCCTAATATAGTCAGCGCAATGGAAAATCGGCGTCTGCCGATTTTCAGGCAGCGGCGCAGCCGCTGCCCGGCAAAGCCGGGGCGCTGACTATGAAGTCTGACACGAGGCCGCTTTGCGGCCTGTTCGGCGAATGATCGCCGAACGGGTTGATTGCTTCGTTTCAACCGTATCAATTATAACAATAGTATATTTTGCCTATGATGTCAAGAAATACGGCCATATTTTCCGGTTCGCCGGGCGGCGGATTTTTCCCTCGCTTTCCCGGCGAAAGTGTGGTATCCTGCCATCATGGACCGCCGGAGGAGAGGGGGATCAGGCGTGGAGAAAACGGGAAGCGGCCCGCGGGGAGCCGTGGCCGCTGCGGGCTGGGCCAGAGCAGCGTTCTACCTTGTGCAGTTCACCTGGGGACTGCCGGTCAATTTAGCCGGGCTGGCGGTGTTCCTGTGCTGCCGCCGCTCCCGCAGGGAGCGGTACCTCAACAGCGTCGTCACCTGGCTTCCGGGAAGCTGGGGCGGGCTGTCTTTGGGAATCTTCCTCTTTATCGGCGACCGGGAGAGCCCCGGACTGCGCGTCCACGAGTACGGACACACGATTCAGTGCCTGTTTCTGGGCCCCTTGTATTGGTTCGCCGTTGTGCTCCCCAGCGCCGTGTGGTACCATTGCTTCGCAGGCTGCCGGCGGAGGCGGGGGATTCCATATGACACCCTTTACTGCGAGCGCTGGGCCACCGCCTGGGGGAGGAAGTGGAGCGGGGGTTAGACGCATGGCGGCTGAGGGATACTTAGAACCTGTATTCACAACTGTTGAACGCCGTCTGAGCTGATCTTTTGCCCCCACTCTTCGTTCAATTTCCCCCCCGGGTGACAGCCCGCGAAAAAAATTCGCCTCGATTGGAGGAAAAATTCCCCGCTCAGCCGGCATTCCCCGGTTATGAATACGGGTCCTTAAAGACCGCAAGGTCTATTGTCCCTTGCGGTTCCGGTCAAACATTTTCAAACATAGCAAATAGCTGCATTTGCCGCGGCCGGTGCAAAGAAGCTGATGCGAAACCAGGCCCGCTTTCGGCATTCCTGCTGCCTGTTCGGGATGGGGAAGTGCGTCAGACAAGAAGCAGACAATGAAAGAGGATGCCTGAACGGCGTCCTCTCTCTTACTGCTTCGCGGCTCGCAAAGTCATGACCGCCGCCTGGGCGCGTGTGCAGAACGCGCCGGGGGTGGACCCGTCGGTGACGCCCAGGGCCTTGGCCTCCGCCAGCTCCGCCTCCGCCTTCTCGGCGCGGGAGAGGATGGAGGCATTGGTCCCGGACTGCTTCTTCGCGTCGGCCAGGGCCTTCTCGGCCTCCCTGCGCCGCTCTTCAGCTTCCTTACGCTGCTTTTCGGCAGCGTCCTCCTTGCCCTGCATCTGGTAATGGTGTCACCGTTTGGTGAAATGATTGTCCCGGTTTGGTGACGTGCATATCACTGTTTGGGGATATGCATTCCGCCGTTTTGCCGGCGTCGTCCGCAAGGTATGCGAGGGCCTTGTCGGAAAGCGTATACCAGCACGCCCGGTCCCTCCGGTCCTGATTGAAGCAGCCCGCCAGCAGAAGCCCCTCTTTTTTGCAGGTGCAGACGATTCTCTCGATCTGCCGCCTGCTCCAGTAAATATGGACCTCCGTAAAGGCGGACAGAGAGTTGAAGGTCCAATACCGGCCTTCGAAAAAATTCTTGTCATAGGCTTTGTTCCGCTTCACCCAAAACCAGATATTCTGCAAAAAAATCGCAACATCAGTTCCGTAATCCCTGGCCAAAACAGGGTTAAACGTGTGGTCAGGCATAGAAACGCCTCTCCTTGATGAATTTTCTCAAAGACTCCAGGTCCTCGTTGGGATACAGACGGCGCTCACCGGAAACCGTTTTGACCTCAATCAGTCCATGCCTCTCCAGCGCGGAAAGATGGTTCCGCAGCGTGCGGACCGAAAGCCGCATGCCTTCGCTCAGCTCCTGGTCCGTATCCCCGCAAAAGCCGTTGCTTACCGAGCGCGTGACGACTACGCCATACAAGATTTTTGCTCTGGAAGAAAGTCCCTTAATCGAAAGAATGCGCGCGGGAATGTAGATTTCCCCGGTAATCATAAAATCCGATCTCCTTTCGGCTGCATTTACCCATACGCTCCACAACAGGAGAGTTGCACCCTTCCATGCAACGAAAGCCGAAATTTTAGGAAAATTTAAGGTCGGCTGGCAGCCGCCAAGCGTGTCCCCCAGGCCCCGCCGGAGCGGGAGCCGCCGGGTCAGGCGGAACGCGGTTCCTCCGGGGACTCCGGCTGACGCCGGACGGGAGTAAGGTCGCCCTCCCAGCCGATTTGCGCGATGCGTTCCCCGTAGAGGAACCGAAGCGCTTTCACGAACAGATCATGTTCTTCAGGGCTGATATGTACCATAAAATCCCTCCTAGGGAAATTCTATGTTTTGAAACGTTCATACTTGCATTCCGGCCCCGGATGGTGTAAAATGGACCCATAGGACCTTTTCGTTAGGGATTGAGGTTCCTGCCCTGTCCGGCGTTGGCGCGCTGGACAGGGCGCTTTTCATTGTCCGGCGAAGAAGAACAGCAGCGCGTCCGCCTTCTTCGCCATCCGGAGCCGTTCCTGGGCCAGCTCCATGGCCTCCGGGGCCTCCAGCCGGGCCAGGGCGGCGGCGTCGGCCTCGCAGCGGTCCACCGCGAACCGCAGCACCTCCGCTGCGTCGTCCAGCAAAGCGGGGTCGATCTCAAATTTCGTGTTCATTGGGTCCACCCCCCTTCGCGGGGCTCCGGCGCCGTCCCGGCCGGGCAGCCGTAAAGCTGGTCGATGGTGCAGTCCAGCGCCGCCGCCAGGGCGGGGAGGCGGGCGGCGGCAGGGTAGTCCTCGCCAATCTCCCAGCGGGAGACGGTCGGGATGGAGACGCCCATTTTCCGGGCCAGTTCCGTCTTGTTCATCCCGCTGGCTTCCCGGAATTTTCGAATTTTCAATACAGCACTTCCTTTCTCGTTGCTTCGTCAAATTTAGGCTTGCGAACTCTCTGCGTAAATGGTAAAATAACGCAAAGCGAAACAGGGACAGGCGCGCCGTTCCAGGTGATATCCCCTTGCGTCATTTTTGCTGCTAAACGAATCCAGAAAAGGTCTGATTTTGAATGGATGATAAAAAACTGGAGGCTTTCTACTTTTGCTTATCCAATTTCTCCAGGATCAGTAGCAAACAGACCGTTTGAACAAATTGGAGAATGATTTGCCCAAGTCCTTAGTACCACTACCGGCGACCTGCTGGGCGAAGAAAAGCCCACTCCTGTGACCGGGGATGGGCTGACGCCGGAGTTCATCCAGCTGTATGAGCAGCTGAGCGAGTTGGAAAAAGAGTTCGTCGTCCGGCAGATGCGGGGGCTTTTATCCCGAGAATGAGGTATAATGGGGGCAGGAGGTGCTTGCGTATGGAATGCACGGTCAAACTGTCCTGGGACCCGGACGCCGCCGTTTGGGTCGCCACCAGCGAGGACATCCCCGGCCTGGTTTTGGAGTCCGGGTCCTTCGACGCGCTGATCGAGCGGGTCCGCTTTGCCGCGCCGGAGCTGCTGGCCCTGAACGGCCACAAGGGCGCTCCGGCGTCCCTGACTTTCCTGTCGGAACGGCGGGAGAGGATCACCGTCTGATGGCGGAGTACGAGAAAGCGGTGCGGGAGATTCTCGCCCAGCATCAATGCCGTTTCCTGCGCCGGGGGAAGGGCGGCCACGATATTTGGTACAGCCCTATCACCCAGCGCAGCGTAACAGAATCAAATCACGGCATACCGCCAACGCGATCTTGAAGCAAAGCGGTATCAGTTTTCGGTTCCGCAAAAAGGCTCTCATAAGGTCCACAATGGCAGCCTGATCTGCCGCCGGAAGTTTTTCAAACAATTCGGCGGCCTCGGCGGCAGTATTCGATTGGGGCATGCGGTTCTTCTCGTCCATAGATTGCAGCTCCCTTCATCAGAATATTACCGCCGGCGGCGGGGTCATTCTATCACATTCCAAGATTCAAGATTAAAGAGGAATGCAGTCATGAGCAGAACAACAAATAAACCAAAGGGAAAACCTTTCTAGATAGTGTCTACAGGAAATATATGGGACTAACGGCGGCTGAGCTTTTTTACAATATGCACATATATCTTATCGCTGATTGGTGTAAATAAACTTATTATTATCTACTCTTCAAAATCGCCCTCTTTGGGAAACTGCGAAAATGTTTTGACTTCATATAGATTTTGGGATCAAATGTCCATCCAATTATTTCCTGTAGACACTATCTAAAGCGCTGGTGGTTTTGGGCTCTACTTATATTAGGGCTCTTTTGTTTCATAGGCACGAATGGCGGAGGCCACGATAAACCGCAGGAACCCACAAACAATCAGAATCCATCCATGGAAGAGCCAGATCATCAAGGGAACAAAGATCAAAATGCGCCTGTTAAATCCGGAACGTATACTTTGCCTTGCGGCATGGAATTGCATTTTTATGATTCTGTCCACAACGATGTAACGGGCAACTGGCGAAGGGCTGCTACTTCCGACAGCTTCGTCCCCGCAGATTATGCGTTAGAATACTACCAAGCGATGTTTTCTTCCGATAGCGAAATCCATGCTGTTTGGAATACCGCTCTGGGAACAACTACAAGAATACGGGTTTCCGGGAGCGATCTTGACGTAACTACGATGGAATATGTGGAAGGCGAAGAACTTGACGCAAAGCTTCTTTTTTCCGGAACGGTATTGAACACGGCGACGATTGATATCCAAACAGGAAAAGGAGTTATGAAAACGGAATCTGTAGAACCCGAAGCGGACGATTCTGCAACGACCGGGGAAAAGAATGCGCTGCGGTCTGCCCAAAATGGATATTAAAGTCAAAATAATGGCGTCCAACTTGGATACCATCGGACGGCTTGACAAATGCATACGAGGCGGCTATACTGAACATAGAAAAACCTCCCGGGGGATTGGGGTCCCCCAGGAGGCGGGGCGTTGCCGGCAGACGGTCCGTCCTAAATGTTTGTCAGGAAATGACCGCACTCATGACGGAGGGGCGGTCATTTCCTTTTGCAAATCTGGAGAACCAGGCTCACAACGCTGATGATCACCAGGGAGTAAGCGAAAAGCTCACTGTATGTAACCATAGCAATCCCCCCTTTCCGGGGGACAAGGCCCCCATTGCTGGGGGACGGACCACCTACCGTTACTGGCAGCGCCGCAGGTATCATACCACGCCGGTATGGAAAGCGCAAGAAAATCCAAACCGGGAACCGTGAAAAACCGATTGTGTCCAACTTGGACACAATGCAGAATAAGGAGGCTATCATGAGCAACGAGGAGAAGATTTTAGAGCTGCTGGCAAGGCACGAGGACACGTTTAAGGAAATCAACCAGACCTTGGCAAGGCATGAGGACACGTTTAATGGAATCAACCAGACCTTGGCAAGGCACGAGGATACGTTTAATGGAATCAACCAGACCCTGGCAAAGCACGAGGACACGTTTAAGGAAATCAACCAGACCTTGGCCGAAATGCAGTCCGAAATGTCCGAAATGCACGACCTCCTTCAAAAGGTCTCCGTCACCCAGGAGGGCGTCGTCCTCCCCCGCCTGGACCTGCTGGCGGAGGGACACCAGACTCTGCTGGAAACCCTGGCCCCGAAGGACCGGGTGGAGGCGCTGGAGGAGGACGTGGACACCCTGAAAACCGTCGTCCGCCTCCTGACCCACGATGTGGCGGAGCTGAAAAAGGCGCAGTGACCCCCGCGTCTCATGCCGCACGGAAAGGAGTCGTCCGCCCATGCAGCGCGTAGCCTTATACGTCCGGGTCAGCACCGAGGAGCAGGCCATCCACGGCCTGTCGGTGGAGGCCCAGCAGAGCGCCCTCGACGCCTGGGCGGCGCGGGAGGGCCACGAAGTGGTGGGCCGTTACGTCGACAACGGCGTTTCCGCCCGGAAACCGGCTTCAAAGCGCCCGGAGCTCCAGCGGCTGCTGGCCGACGTGCGGGCCGGAAAGGTGGAGCTGATCGCCTTCACCAAGCTGGACCGCTGGTTTCGCAACGTCAGCGAGTATTACAAGGTCCAGGACGTCCTCGACCAGCACAAAGCCGCCTGGAGGACGATCCATGAGGACTACGACACCACCACCGCCTCGGGCCGTCTGAAGGTCAACATCATGCTCAGCGTGGCCCAGGACGAGGCGGACCGCACCAGCGAGCGCATCAAGGCCGTCTTCGCCGCCAAGCGGGAAAAGCGGGAGGCCCTCACCGGGAACTGCCCCACGGGCTACCGCCTGGAGGGCAAAAAGCTGGTGAAGGACGAAGCCGCCCAGGAGGCCGTGGCCGCGTTCTTTCAGAAATACCTGTCCTGCGGCTCCGTCAGCGAAACCCAGGATTACGTCTGGGAGAACTACCGGATGCGCATCGAGTACCAGCTTGCCAGCAAGATGCTGGACAGCAGCGCTTATTACGGGACCTACTACGGCGTGGAGGACATGTGCCCGCCCTACATCACGAAAGAGGAGTTCGGCAAAATCCAATCCATGCGGGCGCGGACCGTCCGGAAGGTGAAGGAAAACCGGGTCTATCTCTTCTCCGGCCTCATCGTCTGCGGCGAATGCGGCTACCGCATGGGCGGGCGGACCAACACCCGGAGCAAGACGCCCTTTTACAACTGCCCCAGCCATTACATCCGCAAAGCCTGCGGCAACGGGGTGAACCTGTCGGAGCGGAAGATTGAGGCATACCTCATGGCCACCGTGGACCGCAAGCTGTCCCAGTACAAAATCGACTACGGCAGCCTGCGGGACAGCAGCCGGGGGCGGAACTATCAGGCGGAAATCGCCGCCGTCCGCAGCCGTCTGTCCCGGCTGAAGGAGCTGTATCTGAACGAACTGATTTCCCTGGAGGAGTACCGGAACGACCAAGGGCCCCTGAAGGCCCGCCTGGACGCGCTGCTGGAACAGGCCAAGCCCGTGCGGATACCGGACTTCGCCAGAGCGGAGGCCGTGCTGGGCCAGGACTGGCAGGCCGCCTACGAGGAGCTGGACCGCCGCAGCAAACGGGACTTTTGGCGGATTTTGATGAAGGAAATCCGGATTTATCCGGACAGGAGCGTGCGCTATGATCTGGCCCTATAATTTTTTCAAGACTGGATTACACAATCGATACGCATCGGTCGGATTATAAAAGCAATGATCTCCAATACGGGTCTGCCAGTAGCCGACGTTGGTGGGGAAAAACTTCCGGCAGTCGGGACTGAAGGGGTTGTAGAACCACAACGAGTCCGCTACCGTAGGCAGCCGGTTCCCGGCAATGGCCCAGTCGGCAATCTCATAATGAATGGCCTCGGGCCGCATGTTGTATATGTTCTGTGGATTGTAAGCGCCTCCCTCCGTCTCGCTGGCGCAGACGAATTGATAGGGCTGGAAGATGATGTTGCGGATGCTGCCCCGGCCTACCCGGGCGTACTCGCCGCCTTTGGCGTGGACGCGGTTCATCACCACGCCCGCCACCGCCTTCATGCCGTTCTCTCCCTCGCCGCCCGCTTCGCACTGGATCAGGCGCGCCAACAGCTCCCGGTCGGAATATGCCATGGTGCATTCCTCCTTTGGTGCTGGTTCATTATATGGCCCCCCGGAAGCGGAGGTGCGTATCCCGCCGCCGGGGGCGGAAAAAAGGAACACGGACAGTCCGGCGGACTGTCCGTGTTCCTATATGATATAGAGAAAGGAGAGGGAAAATGATGGGGTCACAAGCAGGTTTGCTTGATGGGGCTATCATAACGGCAGGGCGCGCGATTGTCAACGGGTTTCCCGGAAGCTTCACAATTTGTTTACAACCTACAAAAATTGCACCCTAATTTTTACAAATCGTTCAAAAATTATCCAGATTTCGCCCCTTGACATCCGGGTTTGAATATGCTAATATTTAGCCCACTAATTATTAGCGCGCTAAAGAACTTGTCTCATAGGAAACCCAGCGTCCCGCCGGGTCCGGCGGGCGCGGAAGGAGGCGTTACAACCATGAACGAATGCGTGAAGGGGCTGGGCCCCGCCCTGGGCTGGGCGTCCAAGCTGGCCAAGGCCGGGATGGACAGCCGGGTCTCCCAATACGACGTGACCCCGGTCCAGACCCACGTCCTGCTCTACCTCCAGCACCACGGCGGGCGGGCCCCCCAGCAGGAGCTGGCGGACTATCTCCGGGTGAAGCCCTCCACCGCCAACGGCGTGCTGGACCGGATGGAGGAAAAGGGCCTGGTCCGCCGCTCCGTCAGC
>CAQVQZ010000020.1 GCA_948902155.1 uncultured Oscillibacter sp. | reverse complement strand
GCGCGGGCTTCGGCAACGTGACCTGGGGCATCTGCAAGAAGGCCACGGAGCTGGGCGCGAAGGTGGTCACC
Source organism: uncultured Oscillibacter sp. (assembly GCA_948902155.1). The sequence continues at coordinate 17,949 of CAQVQZ010000020.1, read as the reverse complement.
CTCTCCGGCCCCGACGGCTATGTCTACGATCCCGACGGCGTCGCCACCCCTGAGAAGATCGCCTATCTGGTGGAGATGCGGAATTCCGGCCGCAACGTGGTGAAGGATTACGCCGACAAGTTCGGCGTGGAGTTCCATGCCGGCGAGAAGCCCTGGAACGTGAAGGTGGATGTGGTGATGCCCTCCGCTATGCAGAACGACGTCCATCTGGAGCACGCCAAGCAGATCGCGGCCAACGGCGTGAAGTATTATATTGAAGTGGCCAACATGCCCACCACTAACGACGCCCTGGTGTTTCTGATGAACCAGCCCGGCGTGATCGTGGCTCCCAGCAAGGCGGTCAACGCCGGCGGCGTGGCCACCTCCGCCCTGGAGATGGCGCAGAACAGCGAGCGTCTGGTGTGGACCGAGGAAGAGGTCGACAAGCAGCTCCATCAGATCATGGACACGATTTACAACATGAGCGTGGAAGCCGCCGAAGAGTACGGCCTTGGCTACAACCTGGTAGCGGGCGCGAACATCGCAGGCTTCCAGCGCGTCGCCGACGCCATGATGGCCCAAGGCGTGTTCTGAGTTACTTTTCTCGAGAGAAAAGTAACCAAAAGAGCTTTCGCGCGCTCTGGCTGTCTGGTGTTCGACCTAGCCGAAGCGACGGCAACGTAGAATTGCGAAACCGGGCGGCGGCGAAGAACAGAAAAAACCGGGCGGGGATTCATCCCTGCCCGGTTCCTTCTTTATTCTTCCGCAGCCCGGCCTCCGTCAGGCCCAGCCGACGGCGGCGTCTGGGGCGCTTCCTCCTGCATTTCCGCCGGATTCGCCGCCAACCGGCTCTGCTCCGGCGCTTCCACCATCCCCCGGATATAGCCGGCGATTTCGTCCAGACTCTCCGCCTCCGCGATTTCCGCGTAAGTCCCCCGGTCGAACGCCACGCCCTCCGCCGTATCCGCGAACACATACCGCGTCCCCTCGCTCAGATACAGCTCCGCCAGGTCGGCGTAGCAGAAGTAGCTGTCCCCCTCCTTCCATCCGGTGTCCCGGTCCGTCCATACCGGCATGAAAATAGCCTCGCCGCCAACGTCCAGCTCTTCCAGCGGCCCGATCAGGGAGGTGGACATATACCCCTTGGCCCCCAGCCAAAGGAGGCTGTAGACGTCCCCCTCGGTAAGATTTCCCCGGATCGCGTCCGTGACCTCCACCAGCGCCCTCGTGCAGTAGACCGGGATTTTGATCTCCCCCCGGTTGAAGGCCCCCATAGATACCTGAAAATAGTGCGTTTCCCGGACGATTCCCCGGAAAATCGCGGTATCCTCCGCGAAAAGCTCTTCCGGGGACTTCCACGCCACGCAGGACGAAGCGCCCATCATGCCCGCGTCCGTACCCGGCCCGCTCATCTGCCCGATCTCCACGTCGATGGAGTAGTCGGGATGGCTGGGGTGTCCGGGCCGGACCGGGACCTCCGCCCAGTAGTCGGATCCATCCAAATCTCCGCCCCCGGCGTCCCCGCCGCCGTCCGTTTCTCCCTTCGCCGCCCCAGGGTTGAAGCTGTAAAGAATGTGGTTCCAGTCCGGCTGCCCCCGGTTCATCCAGGGTGCCGCCGCAGCCGCCGTCACCAGCACGGCCAGGCACGCCGCCAGCGCCCCGAACCGCCTCCAGGGGCGCGCCTGCTTCTTCACGGTTTCCGCCGCCCCGATCTGGTCCTCCGGGACCTCCCCGACGGCGCGGAACAGCTCTTCTCTCGTCATAGGTCATAGCCCTCCTTCCGCAGATGCTCCCGCAGTCCCTGCCGGGTCCGGTGGAGCATGGATTTGATTTTCCCCTGGCTGAACCCCGTTCCTTCGGCGATTTCCGCCAGGCTGTCGCAGTACCAGTACCGCCGCAGAAACACCAGCCGCGCCGCCGGGCCCGTGCCGTCCAGAAACGTCCCGATGCACTCCCCCAGCCGCCGGAAGTCAAAATCCTCCTCCACCGGCGACCCGCCCACGCAGTCCGCCAGCTCCTCCAGCACGGTCTCGAAGCCGCCCCGGCATTGGGCGGCGTTGTAGTCGTAGCGGTCCAGGGCCGTGTTCCGCGCGATGCGCCCCAGGAAGGCGGACAGCCGCCGGGGCCGCTGAGGCGGCATAGCGTTCCAGGCCCCCAGCCAGGTGTCGCTGAGGCATTCCTCGGCGTCCCGTCCGTCTCCCAATACCCGCCGGATGATGCGGCCGCAGTACGCGCCGTACTTTTCCGCGCTCCGCCGGATAGCGTCCTCCGACCGCACCCAGTATAAGGCGATGATATCCCGATCCTCCATGGCATGGCACCCTCCTTCAGAAAGCCGCTTTCACCTATATAGTCGGAACGCCGCCCCTTTAAGTTTCGCCGCGCCGAAAAAATTTTAAGAATCCCCCGCCGGACCGGCTGGGCGTCACCCGGCAGTCCGTCAGCAAGTGGGAGAGCGGCGCGCCAGCCCCGTAAGCTCCCTTGAAAAGGGAGCAGTCACCGCCGAAGGCGGTGACTGGGGGTTCCCTCCGCTGAGGCCCCGGCTTTTGTGGAGGAACAGGCGGTTAGTAACCGCCCTTACATTCGCAGCCCTTTCGGTAGAGCGCACGAATGCGGCCCCTCTGCCGATGGTATCCCGAACCAAATAGTAATACCCCGCAAGTCTGCCCGCTGTGCAAAAATAAAAAAATTTCTATCTCTCCGAACTATGAACAATCCCTGAACTCCCCCCATTTTCGCAAAAAAACGAAGCCGCCTTTCGATTTTCCCCTCGAAAAACGGCCCGTATTCATTTTTTCGACTCACCCACAAAATCGCCAGATCTAGCCCCTATTTCCCGACGTCTCCCTCACGCCGCGAAGCCCAAGACCAGATACCGCCGTCCCTCGTTCATCAGACCGACAGCAAAATCTGAATCTCATAAACGCAGTCCTTAAAATTCTCGAAATTGTCCTCATACTCATTGGCCACCACCAGCCGGGGCGGCTGCTCCCCTGGAAAATAGCGGCGGATATGCTCATAGGGAAAAGGCTCCGCCAAAATGCGGGACTGCGTGCAGAAATAGTGCCCCGCTGGGATTTTCATCAATTGCGGATGGGAAAAATCTGGCATTTCGCGCAGGTAGACAAAATAGTGGGTCGCCCGAAGCTCTCCCCGCAGCAGCGCGCCGAAATCCAGCAAATACCCATTTTGCCGGAAAAAGTGAACTTTGGAAAAGAGGTCACTGTGCTGGAGCTTGGTCAGGCGCCGTCCGGCGGTCCCATAGATGTTCTCCCCCGACTCCAGCGGCTCCGCCAGCAGGTACCGTTCCGGTTCCCTAGTCTTGTAGGGCAGGTCCGAGGCGTTTTGGTAGTCAATATGCTCATAATGCTCCACATACCTATCCAGCTCCGCCAGCAGGTCGTTCAGACGCATCGCCTCCTCCCGGAGGCGTTTTTGCTGCTGAAGCAGGAATTTCTTAAATACCTCCACATCGTTCCCCGACAGGGCGCTCCGGATATCCTCCAGGCGGAAGCCGAAGTGCTGAAGGTATTTGATGCGGTTGATGTAGTAGATTTGATCATAGCCGTAGTAGCGGTATCCGGTCTTAGGGTCCGTGTAGCGGGGAACGACAATGCCGCTTTTGTCGTAAAACCGGAGGGTCTGCGGCGATATATTCAATAACGCCGCCACTTCTCCAATGGTAAATCTCTCCTCCATCACGCTGCCTCCCTGCCCAAAATTGGAAATCCTGTTTCCTCAAACTTTATACCTAACCGGAAAGTCTCGCAAGATTTTTGGATAAAAAACGTCAGGAAGCACAAACAAAACTTTGAAAATATGGCATATATGACAAGGACTTTTCCTTTGACTTTACAGTCCTCTCCAATGCTATACTATACAACACGATGAAGGGAGGAACTTGGATCAACAAAACCGCCGACAGCTTCCGGCGGAACTCAGAAAGGAGAAATCCCACCATGAACAATCCCCCCCGTTTGACGGAGCCTTCCCCCGAAACCGCCTATCTCTACAAGGGCGACCGTGTTGAGGGCATGGAGCTGAAAGCGGAATCCATCCCCTGCTTTCTGACGACCGCGTTCAATATGGACGACCTCACCGATGTGAAACAGACCTACGCCAGGCACGGCTACACCTACATCCGCAGCCGGAACCCCAACCGGGACGCCCTGAGCGAGGTGGTAACCTATCTGGAGGACGGCGTAAAATCCGACATTTTCGCCTCCGGCATGGGCGCGATCACCTCCACCCTGATGACGCTGATTCAACCCGGAGACCAGATCATCTGCAACCACTACATCTACGGTGAAACCTTCAACGTGATGGATGAGCTGATGCGCAAGATCGGCGCGGAGGTCGTCTATGTTTCCTTTGAGAATCCGGACGCCGTCCGGGCGGCGGTGACGGAAAAGACCCGTATGATCTACACGGAGGTCATCAGCAACCCCACCATCCGCATCGCAGACGTGGAAGCCCTGGCGGGCATCGCTCATGATGCCGGGGCCCTGCTCCTGGTGGACAACACCTTCACCACGCCCTTTTCCATCAAACCCCTGACGATGGGCGCGGACATCGTTATCAACAGCCTGACCAAGTACCTTAACGGACACAGCGACGCCATGGGCGGCTCCATCACCGCGCGGGACCCGGAGCTCATCGACCGCATCCACCACATCGCCATGCTCTGCGGCACGCCGGGCGATCCTTTCAGCTCCTGGCTCATCCTCCGGGGGCTCCATACCGCGGCGCTGCGCATCCCGAAGCAGATCGAGACTGCCGCCAAGCTGGCCAAGGCCCTGGAGCAGGACCCCCACATCTCCGGCGTCAACCACCCCTGCCTGGAGAGCCATCCCCAGTGGGAGCTGAGCCGCCGCCTGGCTCCCGGCGGGCTGGGCAGCCCCATTCTGAGCGTCTACCTGCCGGAGGACGAGGAGAAGATCGACCGCTTTATGGGACGGCTCCACTTTGCCCGGTACGCGCCGACGCTGGGGGGCATCCGGACCTCCCTCAGCCATCCGGTGACCTCCTCCCACCCCCATGTGCCCGACGGCATCCGGCGCTCCATGGGCATCACCCCCGGCATGCTCCGCATCTCCGTGGGCACCGAGAACGCGGAGGACCTCATCCAGGACTTCCGCCAGGCCCTGACGGCCTTCGACGAAGCGTGACCGGCCCGAATCCAACCGCATCCCGATTCCATACCCAATATAAATAATGGGAAATAAAAGAGAAGGAGAAATCGTATGACAATCGCTGACGTTTTAAACAAGCTGGACGGCTTGCTCTGGGGAACGCCCCTGATTGCCTTCGCCATCATCATTGGCGCGTATTACATGATCAAAGGCAAATTCTTCCCCTTCATCCACTTCGGGCACATTCTGAAAAACACCATCCTGGCCAAGTCCGGCGAGTCCACCAAAACGGACACGGATAAAATCTCTCCCTACCGCGCCTTCTGCCTGGCGGTGGGCGGCGCCGTGGGCATGGGCAACATCTCCGGCGTGGCCTCGGCCATCGCCGTGGGCGGCCCCGGCGCGATTTTCTGGATGTGGGTCTGGGCCTTCTTCGGCATGATGGTCAAGACCGCCGAGACCTCCCTGGGCCTCTACTACCGCCGGAAGGGTCCGGACGGCAAGTACAACGGCAGCGCTATGGATTACATGGAGCGGGGCATCGAGGGCGAGCTGGGCCTGAAATTCGGCAAGCCCCTGGCGATTCTCTTCGCGATCTCCCTGTTCCTGATGGTGCTCCAGGGCAGCGGCGCTTACACCGTGGGCGAGACGCTGCACGCGTCCTTTGGCCTGAACCTCATGGCGGTCGTGGCCGTCTACGTGCTGTTCGTCGTCTATCTGATCTTCCGGGGCGAGAACGTCATCGGCAAAATTGCGGAAAAGATCGTGCCCATCATGTGCTGCGTGTATCTGGCGGCGACGGTGGTCATCCTGCTCCTGAACGTCACGTATCTGCCGGAGATGTTCGCCGGAATCTTCAAGGGCGCGTTCACCGGCACGGCGGCTGTGGGCGGCTTTGTCGGCTCTGCGGTATCCCTTGCCATCCGTCAGGGCATCGCCCGCTCCGTTTACTCCAATGAGGCCGGAAACGGCACCTCTCCCCTGATTCACGGCTCCGCCGACACGGTGCACCCCGTCCGCCAGGGACTGTGGGGCGCGGTAGAAGTGTTCTGCGATACGCTGGTGGTCTGCACCTGCTCCGGCCTGGCCATCCTGGCCACCGGCACCTGGACCAGCGGCGCCACCGGCGCGGCGCTGGGCGTCCTGGCCTTTACCGACGCCTTCGGCGGCTTCGGAAAGTATTTCCTCGGCGTCATGACGCTCCTCTTCGCCTTCACCACCTCCACCACCTGGTATCTGTTCTATCAGAACATCCTGGCGTATCTGCTCAAGAAGAAACCCGCCACATTGAAGGTGGTCCAAAAGGGCTTCACGGTGGTATTCCCCCTGATCATGCTGGGCAACGCCGCCCTGGTCTACTTCACCGGCTCCAGCGCCGATCTGTTCTGGACCATCGTCAGCATCGTGACGGCGTTCCCGCTGTTCTTCAACATGATCGCCCTGATTTTCCTGCGGAAAAAGTTCTGGGCGCTGCTCCAGGATTACAAGGCCCGCTATCTCGGCATCGGCGAGGTGGACCCGAACTTTAAGCTCTTCGCTGAGGATGACCCGGAGGTTATGGCGAAGATTCAGAAGAATCTGAAAGTCTGAAATTCCTGGTACACCCGGGTGGATTTACACCTGGGCGCACTGGAAGGGATGTTTATCAGAAAGAAAAGACGGCATAAGCGCCTACGATAGACCACCTCGAGGTCCAGAGCCAGTTCGTGCATGTCGAAACCTGGTAACAAGCAGATGATCGGGGAGCCCCGGAAAGAAGTCGGTCGGAACCGGGAAGAATTGCTCGCACGTTTCCCTTCTGATGATTGGATAGAAAAAGGAGGACTGTTGGAGATACAGTCCTCCTTTTTGGGTTGGGAGTATTGGGGAGCAGGTTATGTAAAGGGAGTTTGCTTTTCAGCTACTCCACGCCGAAAAAGAGCCGCACCGCCAGCGCGGCGGCTATGAAGCCGGTCAGGTCCGCCGTCAGGGCGGCGGGGATGGTGTGGCGGGTCTTGGTGATTCCGGCGGAGCCGAAGTAGACGGCGATGGTATAGAAGGTAGTTTCCGTGCTCCCCAGCATCACCGCCGCTACCCGGCCGACGTAGCTGTCCGGGCCGTGGGACGCGATCAGGTCGCTGGCCACCGCCAGGGCTCCGCTGCCGGACACCGGGCGGACCAGCATCAGCGGGGCCGTCTCGGCGGGGATGCCCAGCAGGTCCAGCAGGGGCGCGAACAGCCCCGACAGCCACTCCATGGCCCCGGAGGCCCGGAACATCGTCACCGCCGTCAGTAGGCCGATCAGGGCCGGGACGATGCGCAGGAGCACCGTCAGGCCCTCCTCCGCGCCGCGGGTCAGGGCGGCGTAGACGTTCACCCGCTTTCCCAGGCCGTAGACGGCCACCGCCGACAGCAGCAGGGGGATGACCACGGAGCTGAGGTTCATAGGCCCCTCCTTCTGTGGGACAGCAGCCAAGCCATCAGGAGGCCCGCCGACACCGACAGGGCCGAGGCCAGCCACACCGCCGAGAGGATGTCAAAGGGCGTCCGGCACCCGGCGGCGGCGCGGACTGAGGCGATGGTGGCCGGGAGGAGCTGGATGGAGGCCGTGTTCATCACCACCAGTAGGCACAGCTCGTTGCTGGCCACGCCGCCGCAGCCCCGGGCCATCCTCCGGGCGGCGCGGATGCCCAGGGGCGTGGCGGCGTTGCCCAGGCCCAGGAGGTTGGCGGAGACGTTGGCCGAAACCGCCGCCAGGGTCTCCTCGTCCCGGCTGGCGTCGGGCAGGAGGCGGCGCAGAAGAGGGCGGAACAGCCGCGCCAGGCCCGCCGAAATGCCGCAGGCGTTCATGACCTCCATCACCCCTGTCCAGAGGCACAGAATGCCCGCCATAGAAAGACTCAATTCGACGGCGGTCCGGGCTCCCTCCAAAGCGCCGTTTGCAACTTTTTCCAGATTTCCCGTGGCAATTCCGAAGAGCAGGGACAGCACAACCATGCCGCTCCATATGCACGAAATTTCCATAAAATACCGTCTCCTTTTGACTTATTTCACCAATTTGTGAATATCTTTTTAAATTTCGACAAAAGAGTTGACAACAATAAAGATGTGTGATAAGTTACAGTCACCTGTTGGAAGATACCGCGGACATAGGGAAAGGAGAGAGCTGTGAAATCGACTGGAATCGTCAGAAAGGTGGATGAGTTGGGCAGGATCGTACTTCCCATCGAGATGCGCCGGACCCTCGACATTGCGGAACGCGACGCATTGGAAATCTATGTGGAAGGTTCGTCCGTTATTCTCAAGAAGTACAAGCCCAGCTGTATTTTCTGCGACGCCACCAAGGACATCACGCTCTTCAAAGGGAAGAGCGTCTGTCCGAAATGCATGAAAGAGCTGTCCCGAGTCCAGCCTTCCTGAAAAGGGGGCGCCTTTTGAAGCGGACGGTGTCCGGGGCTGAGGTCCCGCTCACCGGCTATATGGGGGCAGTCCTTTCACACCCACGCATGTAGCAAGTGATTTCCCTCCGCGCCGTGGTGGAAGACGGCGGGAACGGGAAACCGCTCAACAACGGGGAAAGACGCGAAAACGGCCTTTTTGGCTGTTTTCGCGTCTTTTAATGTTGTGCAAATTCGGTTTTACGGCAGGGGGAGCTCCCTTTGGCCCGCCTGGGTCAGCACTGTGGAGCGGTCGTAGCCAGCCGCGCGGGCCAGCTCCACCGCCTGGGCGTAGCCGTGGACGATGGCGTCGGCGCTGTGGGCGTCGGCGGTGAGAATGACCCTGCCGCCCATGGACCGCCATTCCTTTAACAGGAAGAGGGCGGGATAGGGGGCTTTCCGGCAGCCTCGGGACATGGCCCCGGTGTTGATCTCCAGGAGGGTTTCCCTGGGGTCCGCGCTGTGGAGGGCGGACAGGGCCGCAGTCCGGTAGCGGGGGTGCTCCTGGTCGATGAGGGGGGCCTTTTCCTCGAATTTTGTGATGAGGTCGATGTGGCCCAGGATGGTGGGGCGGCGGGCCGCCATGCGGCCCACTTCATCATAATAATGCTCCGCCATGGTCAGGGAATTACCTGTAAATTGTTCCCGGCAGCACTGGTGCAGCAGCTCCGCAGACCAGTCTACGGTGCAGAACGTTCCGTCCGGCGCTTTCAGGCGGTGGGCGCTGCCGATCCAGTAGTCGAAGCCCTCCGGGCTCACATCGGCGCAGTTGTCGATCTCGATGCCCAGGAGCACATCCATGCGGCCCGCATACGCCTCCCGGAGGCGCAGGACCTCCGCCCGGTACTCCGACATGTCCACGGGGAGCACACAGCCTTCGTCGTCTCGGAGGGGCGTGTGGCTGTGCCCGGAGGCCCCGAAGGAGAGGACCCCCGCCTCAAAGGCCGCCTGGGCCATCTCCGCCAGGGTGTTTTTGCCGTCGCAGAGGGTGGAGTGGGTGTGGACGGAACAGACGTTTTTCATTGCATCCGCTCCTGCTTTACCTTGTGGTCCACCACGTGGCGCTTCTCCAGCTCCCGGGTGACGTCCTCCACGGTGACGCCCATCTGGACCATCAGCACCATCACGTGATAGCAGAGGTCGGCGATCTCATAGACCGTCTCCTCCCGGTCCTCCTTCCGCCCGGCGATGATGACCTCGGTGCACTCCTCCCCCACCTTCTTGAGGATCTTGTCCAGGCCCTTTTTAAAGAGGTAGGTGGTGTAGCTTCCCTCCTTGGGGTCCGTCTTCCGCCCGGCGATGAGGCGGTACAAGCCCTCGTAGCTGAACCGCTTCAGCTCGTCGGAGAGGTACAGCTCGTTAAAGAAGCAGCTCTCCGCCCCGGTGTGGCAGGCGGGACCGTCCTTCACCACCTCCACCACCAGGGCGTCGCCGTCGCAGTCGGCGGTGATGGAAACCACATGCTGCCGATTCCCGCTGCTCTCCCCCTTCCGCCAGAGCTCCCGGCGGCTCCGGCTCCAGAAGCAGGTCCGGCGCTCGTCGATGGTAAGGGCCAGGCTCTCGGCGTTCATATAGGCCAGGGTCAGGACCTCCTTGGTGTAGTGGTCCTGGACAATGGCGGGGATCAGGCCCCTCTCGTCAAATTTCAGCTCCATCTCAGACCCCTTCCCGTTCGGTGATGTGGAAGCGGCAGTCCTGGGCGCCGTTCAAAATCGTGCCCTCCGGGTCCACGTCGAAGCTCCGGTCCGGCCACAGCTCCTCCAGGATGTGCAGCACGCTCTGCCGGGAGCACTCGCACAGCAGGCAGGAGTTGATGTACCCCTGGGTATGGAGGGCGCAGGTACACTGGTGGAAGATCAGCCAGAATTCCCGTCCCGGGCGCACGATCTCCGTTTCCAGGCCGTTCATCTCCCCCAGCGCACGGAAGAAGCCGTCGATCTCTCCCCCGGCCCGCTCATGCACGCCCCTGTAGAAATCCAGCATCCCCATTTCAAGGCAGTTTTCCGCGCAGCTGCGGAGCAGGGTCCCCCGCTCCTCGTCCGGCAGGGCGGCCAGACCCTCTTCAAACCCCGCGAACCACCAGCGAATCTCACTATCCATTTATACGCTCCTTTCCAATTTCTCCGTTTTATAGTCAGCACAGTTGAAAAGAGTCCAAAGGATTCTTTTCCATACGGCGCTGTTTTACAGCGCCGTAAGCCGCGTGAGCGGCTCACTGTGCTTGACTTCATAGGAAACGCGCAGGCGCTTTGCGCCCCGGCGGGCCATAGGCCCGCCGGTTGAAAAGAAGTGTATGCTTCTTTTCAACTGCGTTGCCTATACCGCCGACGCAGCAGAAGAAAGTCCCTCTTTACCAGCCGGTGAACCAAGGGTTCACCGGGGCCCAAAGCGCCCCCGCGGCTCCCATGCGTTTCGGCTCGGCTATATCCGCATCTCCACGCCCCTGCCCCGGAGATCGTCTTTCAGCTCCCGGATGTCCACCTGCTTTGAGTGGAAGATGGAGGCGGCCAGGCCCGCATCCACGCCGGGGTGGGTGAACAGCTCCGCGAAGTGCTCCATATTGCCCGCGCCGCCGCTGGCCACAATGGGCACATGCACTCGGGCCGCCAGAGCGTCCAGCATCTCCAGGTCAAAGCCGTTTTTCACGCCGTCGGTATCGATGGAGTTCAGCACGATTTCCCCCGCGCCGTCCCCGGCGCCCCGGACCGCCCACTCCATGGCGTCGATGCCGGTGTCCTCCCGGCCTCCCTTGGCGAAGAGGCGGAACTGGCCGTCCACCCGTTTCACGTCCATGCTCAGCACCACACACTGGTCCCCGTAGCGCTTCGCCGCCGCCGCGATGATGGAGGGGTCCGCGATGGCCCCGGAGTTGACGCTGACCTTGTCCGCGCCGCATTTCAGCACCCGGTCAAAATCCTCCAGCGTCCGGATGCCGCCCCCCACGGTGAGGGGAATGAAAATTTCAGAGGCCACCCGGCGGAGGATGTCCGTAAACAGCCCCCGGCCCTCGGCGGAGGCGGTGATGTCGTAGAACACCAGCTCGTCGGCCCCGGAGGCGTTGTAAAACCGGGCCAGCTCCACCGGGTCCGCCATGTCCCGGAGTCCCCGGAAGTTGGTCCCCTTCACCACCCGGCCGTCCCGCACGTCCAGACAGGGGATGATGCGCTTGGCTAACACGTCCCCACCTCCTGAATCACCGTCCGGAGGTCCAGCCGCCCGCTGTACAGGGCCTTGCCCAGGATGGCCGCCCGGACCCCCAGGCTCTCCAGCCGCCGCAGTTCCTCCAGGGAGCTGACGCCGCCGGAGGCGGTGACGTCCAGCCCCTCGATCCGGACCAGCTCTTCGTAAAGCTCCAGATTGGTCCCCCGGCCCGTGCCGTCCCGGCTGATGTCGGTGTAAATGACGGCCTTCACCCCCGCGTCCCGGAGGCGGCGGCAGAAATCCACACCCCGCTCCCGGGAGAGCTCCTTCCAGCCATTGACGGCCACATACCCGTCCCGGGCGTCCACGCCCACGGCGATCCGGTCCCCATAGGTTTGAACCATGCGGGCTGTAAAATCAAAATCCTTGACAGCCGCGGTTCCCAGGATGCAGCGGCCCACCCCCAGGTCCAGATAGCGGCGGATGCGCTCCTCCGTCCGGATGCCGCCTCCCACCTCGATATACAGGCCGCCCTGCTTCACGACGGCGGCAATGCTGTCAAAATTCGCCGGGGTCCCGTCCCGGGCCCCGTCCAGGTCCACCACGTGGAGATATTGGGCCCCCGCGTCCAGAAACTCCCGGGCGTAGGCACAGGGGTCCGTGCCATAGACGGTTTCCTGATCGTAGTCCCCCTGGCAGAGGCGGACCACCTGCCCGCCCCGCAGGTCAATGGCTGGGAAAATCTGCATGGTATTCCTCCCCCTCCTTATTCGTGGATCTTGCAGGTCAGTTCCTCCGCCTCCAGGCGGAGCACGCTCACCGCCTCCAGGGCGGCATCCCCGAATGTCCAGCCGTCCCTTCCGGTGAGATGGGCCATAATGGCGGTCAGGCCCGCCCGCTTCTCCTCCGCCGTCTCCAGCAGCGTCACCGGGCCGCCGCCCATGACGCATTGATACCGGGCGGAGTAGGCGCAGGCCTTCTCCCCCTCCACCAGCGCATGCCCCCGGTCCAGCTCGAAGGCGGCCCAGCCGGTCCGGCGGATCAGGTCGAGCTTCCGGCCCTCCTTCGCGCTGTGGAAATAGAAGGCGTAACGCCCGTCCTGCTCCGTGAAGCCGAAGTCCATGGGCACGATATAGGCCCGTTCCCCGTCGCACAGCCCCAGGCGGCAGCAATCACAAGCCGTTATAATCTCCCGGATTTTTACAGGGTCCGTGACCTCCCGGTCCTTTCTTCTCATAATATGCCTCCTAACGCTCAGCTCCGCTGTTGCGCAGCACCGTCACAAGGCCGGCCACGCCGCACAGCAGGGACACGACCCAAATATAACCGCCGATCACCGGCGTCCATACGTCTTTCAGAACCAGGTAAAGCAGGAGTCCAAAGAACATCCAGGCAAAGCCCGCCAGCTGTTTTCTCATCATCCCCACCCCCTTACAGTTCCGCAAAGGCCCGCAGCAGCCGCAGCCCCGCGTCCCCGGACTTCTCCGGGTGGAACTGGGTTCCCCAGACGTTTCCCCGCCGCACCGCCCCGGTGACGGCCAGGTCCCCATACCGGGAGGTTCCCAAGGTGCTCTCCCGGCAGTTCCGGGCGTAAAAGCTGTGAACGTAATACACATATTCGCCGTCCCGGAAATACCGGAACAGCGGATCGTCCTTCACGATCTCCAGGCTGTTCCAGCCCATGTGGGGGACCTTCAGGGTCTTGTCCGTCAGGTCCTCCCCCAGGGACGCCACCTCGCCGGGGACCAGCCCCAGGCCGGGGTGCTCCCCGTACTCAAAGCTCCGCTCAAAGAGGAGCTGCATTCCTAGGCAGATGCCTAGCAGGGGCTTCCGCTCCGCCTCCTCCAGCAGGACGGGGACCAGCCCCGTCTCGTCCAGCTTGGCCCTGGCGTCGCCGAAGGCCCCCACGCCGGGGAGGATGATCCGCTCCGCCCTCCGGAGCGCCTCCGCCTCCCGGACAACCTCCGTCTCCACCCCCAGGAAGCGGAGGCTGGAGCTCAGGGAGAAGAGATTCCCCACGCCGTAATCCACAATGGCGGTCACTCACAGCACCCCCTTCGTGCTGGGGATTTCGTCCTGGTGCCTGGGGTCGCGGGACACGGCCTCCTTCAAAGCCCGGCCCGCCCCCTTGAAGACCGCCTCCAGGATGTGGTGGGTGTTCTCCCCCGCAAGCTGCCGGATGTGGAGGGACCCGGGGCAGCTGCGGATAAAACCCAGCCAGAATTCCTTGGCCAGCTCCGTGTCGAAGTCCCCCACCCTGGCCGCGGGCAGGTCCACCGCCCAGCCCAGGTAATCCCGGCCCGAGAGGTCCACGGCGCAGAGGACCAGCGTCTCGTCCATGGGCAGCAGGAACTGCCCGTAGCGGACAATTCCCCGCTTGTCCCCCAGGGCCTGCCGGAACGCCCGGCCCAGGCAGATGCCCACGTCCTCCACGGAGTGGTGGTAGTCCACATGAGTATCCCCCCGACAGGCCACGGAGAGATCGAAATCCCCGTGCCGGGCGAAGAGCTCCAGCATGTGGTCCAGGAAGCCGCAGCCGGTGGAAATCTCCCCCCGGCCGGTTCCGTCCAGATTCAGGGACAGCTGAATCTGCGTCTCCTTCGTGTCGCGTTGAATGCTTGCGGTGCGCATGCGCTTCCCTCCTTACGTCTTGGCCGTCAGGCTGTCGATTCCCTTCATCAGCGCCTCCATCTGCTCCCGGGAGCCGATGGTGATGCGGACAAAGTCCCGTATCCGGTCCTTGTCGAACCAGCGGACCAGGACGCCTCCCGCCTTCAGCCCCCGGTACAGCTCCCCGCCGGGGATGCGGTCCGACTTGGCGAAGACAAAGTTGGCGGAGGAGGGCAGGACGGTGAAGCCCCGCTTCTCCAGCGCCTCCGCGGTCCAGGCCCGGTTCTCCCGGACGGCCCGGCAGCAGGAGCGGAAGTAGCCCTCATCCTCCATGGCGGCGGCCCCCGCCAGAAGGGAGAGGCGGTTGACATTATAGGGGTTAAAGCTGTACTTCACCCGGTTCAAATCCGCGATGAGCGCCCCGGAGCCCAGGGCGAAGCCCACCCGGCCCCCGGCCAGGGAGCGGCTCTTGGACATGGTCTGGGTTACCAGGAGGTTTTCATATTCCCGGACCAGCGGGACGCAGCTTTCCGCCCCGAAGTCCACATAGGCCTCATCCACCACGACCACCCGGTCCGGGTCCTTTTCCAGCAGCCGCCGGATGTGGTCGACGGGAACCGTCATGCCCGTGGGGGCGTTGGGGTTGGCAATGACCACCGTGCCGGGAAAATCCATGTAATCGTCCGTGCACAGGGAAAAATCCTCCCGCAGGGGAACCCGCCGGGCCTCCAGGCCGAAGAGGGCCGCCTGGGCCTCGTAGAAGCCGTAAGTGATGTCGGCAAAGGCCGCGCCCCGCCCCGTCCCGCAGAAGGCCCGGAAGGCGAAGGCCAGAATCTCGTCGGAGCCGTTGCCGGAAACGACGTTCTCCGGGCCCAGGCCGTACCGCCGGGCAATGGCGGCGTTCAGGGCGGCGCAGGTGGGGTCGGAGTAGAGACAGAGCTTCTCCGCCTCCGCCCGGCTCAGGGCCTCCAGCACCTTCGGCGAGGGAGGAAAGGGGCTTTCGTTGGTATTCAATTTAATATACTGCTGGTCCCGGGGCTGTTCGCCGGGGGTATAGGGGTCCAGGCCCAGGGCCTCGGGGGATAAAAACCGGCTCATACAATCACCGCTTTCCGTCAAGATTCTTCCGGCTCAAGGCCGAACGGGCGTGGCCCTCCAGGCCCTCCCGCCGGGCGAAGTCCGCGATGCGGTCCCCGCAGGCGTTCAGCGCCGCCCGGTCATAGCACAGGAAGCTGGACCGCTTCATAAAGTCGTCCACGCCCAGGGGGCTGGAAAACCGGGCGGTGCCGGAGGTGGGCAGGGTGTGGTTCGGCCCCGCGAAGTAGTCCCCCAGGGCCTCCGGGGTCGTCCGGCCCAGGAACACGCTCCCGGCGTTTCGGATCCGGGGCAGCAGGGCGAAGGGGTCCTCCACGCAGAGCTCCAGGTGCTCCGGGGCGATGCGGTTCACCGCCTCCACGGCCTTGTCCAGGCTGTCCGTGACGATGATTTTTCCGTTCTCCTCCATGGACCGCCGGGCGATGTCCCGCCGGGGCAGGTCCTCCAGCTGGGCCTCCACCTCGGCCTGGACCTGCTCCGCCACGCGGCGGCTGTCCGTCACCAGCACGGCGGAGGACAGCGGATCGTGCTCCGCCTGGCTGAGGAGGTCCGCCGCCGCCCACTTGGGATTTGTCTTTTCGTCCGCCAGCACCAGGATCTCGCTGGGCCCGGCGATCATGTCGATGGCCACCCGGCCGAAGACCTTCCGCTTCGCCGTGGCCACGAAGACGCCGCCGGGACCCACAATCTTATCCACCCGGGGCACGCTCTCCGTACCGTAGGCCAGGGCCGCCACGGCCTGGGCCCCGCCGATTTTGAAGACCTCCGTCACCTCCGCCAGCTCCGCCGCCATCAGGGCCTCCGGGCTGACGGAGCCGTCCGGCCGGGGAGGCGTCACAATCACAATATCCAGCACCCCGGCGATTTGGGCGGGGATGGCGTTCATCAAAATAGTGGAGGGAAACGCCTCCGGGCTCCGGGGCACGCAGATGCCCACCGTTTCAATGGGCGTCCACCGCTGGCCCATGACGATGCCCGCCCGGTCCGTGAGGACGAAGTCGTTGTGCCTCTGCCGCTCATGGAAGCGCCGGATGTTCTCCGCCGCCTCCTTCAGCGTCTCTATAAAATAAGGGTCCACGGCCCGCCGGGCGGCGTCAAACTCCTCCGCGCTCACCCACAGGTCCTGGAGCTCCGCGCCGTCGAAGCGGCGGGTATACTCCCGCAGGGCCGCGTCCCCCCGCTGCCGGACCTCCGCGATCACCGCGTCCACGGCGGCGCTCACGTCCTCCTCCGCCTGAATATCCCGGTTCAAAAATTCCTCCGGGGAGAGGCGGTCAAAGTCCAGAATCCTCATCATGCCCCCGTCACCTCCGTCAGCTTTTGGAGCAGGTTCTCAATCTCCCGGCGCTTGAACTGGAAGGCGGCCCGGTTGGCCACAAACCGGGCGGAAATGGGCATGAACGGCCTCAGCACCTTCAAGTGGTTCTCCCGCAGGGTGGTCCCGGTCTCCACGATGTCCACAATCACGTCGGAGAGGCCCAGAAGCGGGGCCAGCTCGATGGACCCGTTGAGCTTGATGATGTC
Organism: uncultured Oscillibacter sp.; assembly: GCA_948902155.1. The sequence goes on along the minus strand of CAQVQZ010000020.1, from coordinate 1,052 downwards.
GATGTCCCGCCCCTGGGCGGCGTAGTAGGCCTTGGCGATCTTCACGAACTTCGTCGCCACCCGGAGGGACCGCCCGGGATCGTCGGCAAAGTCTTCGGGCCCCGCCACGCACATGCGGCACTTCCCCAGGCCCGTGTCCAGCAGCTCGTATACGTCGGCCCCGGATTCTTCCAGGACGTCCTTGCCCACAATGCCGATATCCGCCGCGCCGTGCTCCACGTAGATGGCCACGTCGCTGGGCTTCACCAGGAAATAGCGGATGCCCGCCGCCGGGTTCTCCACCACCAGCTTCCGGCTCTCGTTATAGTCCTCGGGACAGCCGTAGCCCACGCCGGCCAGGAGGTTGTAAACCTTATCTCCCAGCCGGCCCTTGGGCAGGGCGATGTTCAGCATGGTCCGCTCCCCCGCCTCGGGGACGGCCTCGCCAAGGCGGTCCAGCTCGTCCAGGTACAGGGCGAAGCCCACGGCCTTCGCGCCGGGGCGGAACTGCCCCGCCAGGGGATCGTACCGCCCGCCCTTCAGCACCGCCCGGGGCAGGCCCGCCACATAGCCCTGGAGCACCAAGCCGTTGTAATACTCCATGTCGTTCACCAGGGACAAATCCAGCCGCAGGCTCTGCCCCTGGGCCTCCAGGGCGGCGCACAGCGTCCGCAGCTCCGCCAGGGCTCCGCCCATGGCGGCGTTGAGGGCGATGGGCTCCGCCTGGTCCAGCACCGCCCCCCAGTCTCCCGCCAGGCCGTCCAGGCGGCAGAGGGCATCCGTGCCCTGCTTGGACAAGCCCGCCTCCTCCGCCGCGGCCCGCAGCTCGTGGCGGTTCCGGTCCCGGATGCAGCCCAGCAGCCGGGGCCGGGCGGCCTCCGGCGCGCCCACGGCGTCCAGCAGTCCCGCCACAAAGCCCATGTGGCTGGCCTCCAGCACAAAGTCCCGGCCCGTCAGGGCCAGGCTCCGCCCGGCTAGAAGCACCGCCTGGGCGGTGATTTCGTCGTCCACCTCGCCAATGCACTCCAGGCCCATCTGGCTGATCTCCTGGAAGGTGTGGCTCTCCTGGCTGG
>CAQVQZ010000019.1 GCA_948902155.1 uncultured Oscillibacter sp. | reverse complement strand
GAATGGGCACCAGGGCCTTCGCCTTCTCCATCAGGTTCCCGCTCTCAAAGTCCGCGCCCCTGGCCTTCTGGGCGGACATGATCTTGTCCGTCTCCTCGATCAGCGTGGGGATGAACCGCAGGGCGATGGACATGATCATGGTCAGCTCATGGACCGGCACGTGGAAGCGCTTCAAGCCGCTCAGCAGCCGCTCCAGGCCGTCGGTGAGACTGATGGGACTGGTGGTGTAGGTCATGAGGAAGGTCCCCATAATGAGCAGCATGATACGCAGGACCATAAACGCCGCATTCCGCAGGCCCGTCTCCGTGACGCGGAAGGGGCCCCAGGCCCAGAGCTCGTTGGTCCCAGGGGTAAAAAACAGATTCAGGATGCCGGTGAACAGGATGATGAACAGCACCGGCTTCAGGCCCTTCACCAGGGCCCGGAGGCCCACCTTCGACACCCGCACGCAGGCCGCCAGCACCAGGGCCATCAGGCCGTAGGCCAGAAAGCTCCCGGCGGTGAACAGGGCCGTGATATACAGGACTACCAGCAGTATCTTCGTCCGGGGGTCCAGCTTGTGGGCCACGGTGTTTCCGGGGAAATACTGGCCCAGGGTAATGTCCTTCAGCACGCCGCCCCGCCCCCTTTCAGGGCCTGGAGCTGCCGCTCCAGGGCTTCCACAGTGTAGACCGCGGGGTCGATGGGCAATCCCCGGTCCCGGAGGGCCATTGCGACCCTCGTGATCTGGGGCACGTCCAGCCCGGCGGACAGCAGCTCCTCCCCCCTGGCGAACACCTCCGCCGGGGTCCCGCTCATGAGGATATGGGCGGATTTCAGCACCAGGATGCGGTCCGCGTTCTGAGCGATCTCATCCATGCTGTGGCTGACCAGGATGACGGTGGTTCCCTTGTTCCGGTGGTACTCCCGGATGTTGGCCATCAGGTTCTCCCGGCCCGCCGGGTCCAGGCCCGCCGTGGGCTCGTCCAGCACCAGGACCTTGGGCTCCATGGCCAGCACCCCCGCCAGGGCCACCCGGCGCTTCTGCCCGCCGGAGAGCTCGAAGGGAGACTTCTCCAGCTGCTCGTCCCGCAGCCCCACCAGCCGCGCCGCCTCCCGGACGGCGTGGTCCAGTTCGTCTCCCGTCTTCCCCTGGTTCCGGGGGCCGAAGGAGATGTCCTTATAGACCGTCTCCTCAAAGAGCTGGTACTCCGGGTACTGGAACACCAGCCCCACCTGGAAGCGGATGTTCCGTATTTTCTTGGGCTCGGCCCAGATGTCCCTGCCGTCCAGCAAAATCTGCCCGGACGTGGGCTTTAAGAGGCCGTTCAGGTGCTGTATTAGGGTGGACTTCCCAGACCCGGTGTGACCGATGACGCCTAAGAATTCCCCCTGCTCCACGGCAAAGCTGACGTCCTCCACCGCGCTGCGCCGGAAGGGCGTCCCGATGCCGTAGGTGTGGGTCAGATGTTTGATTTCCAAGATGGACAAGACAGGTCCCCCTCCGTTACTTCTTCAATGCCCCGGCCACGGCCTCGGCGCACTCCTCTACCGTCAAAGCGTCCAAGGACAGGTCCCAGCCGTCCCGGCGGAGGCGGTCCAGCAGGTCCACGGTGTCCGGCGCCGTCAGCCCCAGGCGCCGCAGCCGCGCCACCTGTTGGAACACCTCCCTGGGCGTGCCGTCCAGGTCCACCCGGCCGTCGTCCATGACGATGACGCGGTCCGCGTCCTCCGCTTCGTTCATGTGGTGGGTGATGAGAATTACCGTGATGCCCTTCTCCCGGTTCAGGCGGTGGACGGTGGACAGCACCTCCCGCCGCCCCGTGGGGTCCAGCATGGCCGTGGCCTCGTCCAGGACGATGCAGTCCGGCTCCATGGCGATGACCCCGGCGATGGCGATGCGCTGCTTCTGCCCGCCGGAGAGGAGGTGGGGCGCGTGGGTGGTGAACTCGTCCATGCCCACGGCCCTCAGGGCCGCGTCCACCCGCTTCCGGATGTCCTCCGTGGGCACGCCCAGGTTCTCCAGGGCGAAGGCCACATCCTCCTCCACCACGTTGGCCACGATCTGGTTGTCCGGGTTCTGGAACACCATGCCCACCCGCTGCCGGACGGCCAGCAGGAGGCTCTCGTCCAAGGTGTCCATACCCTCCACGTACACCTTTCCCCCGGCGGGGAGCAAAACGGCGTTGAAGGTCTTGGCCAGCGTCGATTTCCCGGAGCCGTTGTGGCCCAGGATGACCACGAAGCTGCCCTTTTCGATCTCCAGGTCCACGCCCCGGAGGGCGTAGACCGGCTTCTGCCCCTCGTCCGCCGGGTAGGCGAAGCGGAGGCTCTCGGTCCGTATCATGTCATTCATTGCTGTTCCTCATTGAAGCGCACATAAAATTTCTCCGTCTGCCCCGGGGCCAGCCGCCGTGCGAGCCGCCAGAGCCCATAGCCGCAGAGGACGCCCAAAGCGTTCAGGATGATGTCGTCCACGTCGAAATACCGGCCCACCAGGACCTGCCAGCACTCCACAAACACCGTGACGGCCAGCCCCGCCGCCAGCGCCCGCTTTCCGTTCCAGCCCCGCCAAAGAAGGGCGGCGAAAAAGCCGAAGGGCGCGAACATGACCACGTTGCCCAGGAGGTTGAAAAGGCTGTCCCCCTGGGAAAACGGAAAAAGGTTCATCCGGCTGCCCAGCGGCACGGTCCCCCCGTCGAAGAAAGGCGACCAATAGCCGCACAGCCCGGCGTACAGCCAGCTGGGGTTCGGGCACAGGGTCAGCGCCGCCATGCCGCCGGAATACAGGAAGAGCAGCAGCATCCCCGTCTCCCGCCTCCGGCCGCTTTCCAGGCCGGCCTCCGGAAAGCGCCGCCTCCGCCAGGGAAGCAGGCATCCATACAGCGCCAGCCCCAGCGCCGCCCCCGGCAGCATCCAGAGGACATAGCGGAAAATACGGGAAACAACGTCCACAAAGCTGCTCATTCGGAAAACCACCTTCCCGTGGCTCCGCAGGGCAGGGCCAGGCCCGTGGAGGTCACGGGGAGCCCCAGCTCGTCCCAGGTACACCTGCCGCCGTACTTCTCTTTTACCAGCAGGTTCAATAAGTACCCCAGCACCGACGGGGCCAGCCCAGTGGTGTAGGAGTTGATGAGCACAAACAGCGGCTTTTCCGACAGCACCCCGGCGCAGAGCTTCACGAAGGGATAGAGATTTTCCTCCAGCTTCCAGACCTCGCCGCCGGGGCCCCGGCCATAGCTGGGCGGGTCCATGACGATGGCGTCGTAAGTCTTCCCCCGGCGTATCTCCCGCTCCACGAACTTGGCGCAGTCGTCCACGATCCAGCGGATGGGGGCCTCCCCCAGCCCGGACAGCCTGGCGTTCTCCCTGGCCCAGGCCACCATGCCCTTGGCGGCGTCCACGTGGCAGACGCTGGCCCCGGCCCTGGCGCAGGCCACGGTGGCCCCGCCGGTGTAGGCGAAGAGGTTCAGCACCCGGACGGGCCGTCCGGCTCGGCGTATCTTCTCCGCCATAAAATCCCAGTTCACCGCCTGCTCGGGAAACAGGCCGGTGTGCTTGAAGTTCATGGGCTTCACCTGGAAGGTCAGGTCTCCATAGCGGACCTTCCAGCTCTCCGGCAGGGCCTTCTTCTCCCAGCGGCCCCCGCCGGTGGAGGAGCGGAGGTATCTCCCGTCGGCCCGCTTCCAGGCGGGGTCCTGCCGCCGGGCCTCCCAGATGGCCTGGGGGTCCGGGCGGACCAGCACCTGCCGCTCCCAGCGCTCCAGGCGCTGGCCGCCGCCGCAGTCCAAAAGCTCATAGTCCTCCCACTTGTCCGCGATCCACATGGCTCGTCCTCCGCATTCTCTTATAGTAAACCAAGTTATTATACCGCTCTTCTGGGCATTTCGTCAACCATTCCTTGCCGGATTTGGGAAGAAGCTACAAAAAGTTTGCATTTGCGTCATGGAAGCCCAAAGCGGAAATCCCCCCTTGACATATATAGATTCCCAATATATAATACACCCATCCGATATATCGACAATCTACACAAAGGAGTCTGCCCATGGAACTGGAAAAGAGCCTGGTCAGCGGGAGCATGCCCCTGCTGGTCCTGAAGCTGCTGGAGGACGGCGACCTCTACGGCTACCAAATGATCGACGAGCTCCGCCGCCGGAGCGACGACACCTTCCGCCTCCGGGCGGGGACTCTCTACCCCCTCCTCCACAGCCTGGAGGAAAAGGGCTGCGTCACCGCCTACGAACAGACGGCGGAGTCCGGCAAGACCCGCCGCTACTACCACCTGACGAAACAGGGCCGGGACGTCCTCCGGAAGAAAGAGGACGCCTGGAACGCCTACGCCCAGGCCGTGGGCCGGGTGCTGGAAGGGGGCGCGTGCCTTGCCTGAGACGATGCAGTCCTACCTGGAGACGGTCCAGGAACAGATCCGCTGGAAGCGGGCGCGGCCCGTGCTCATCCAGGAGCTGGCGCGGCACCTGGAGGACCAGCGGGACGCCTTCCTCCAGGAGGGCAGGACCCCGGAGGAGGCGGAGCGCCTGGCGGTGGAGGACATGGGGGACCCGGTGGCCGTGGGCACGGAGCTGGACGCCGTCCACCGGCCCCGGCCCCAGTGGGGGCTGCTGGGGCTGACCATCGCCCTGGCGGCTGTGGGAGCGGCCCTGCGGGCGGTCTTCCACGACGAGATTTCCTCCAACGGCCTGGCCCTGACCAAAGCCCTGGCCTCCCTGGCCCTGGGCACGGCGGCGCTGCTGGGCATGTACTTCCTGGACGTCTCCCGCCTGGTCCGGCACGCCAAAGCCGTGTACATCGGAGCCCTGGCGGCGGGGGTGCTGACCCTGGCGTTTTTCCCCTATGTCCAGGACTGCGCCTACTATACCCGGTATGTGGTCCTGCTTTATCCCGCCGTCCACGCCCTCTGGCTCTACAGCTTCCGGGGCAGGGGGTGGAGGGGCTTCGCCCTGGCCATCCTGGGCGGCGTCCCCCTGGCGCTGGTCTGCTGCCTGGCTCCCTCCCTCACCGGGCTGCTGATTCTGCTGCTCTCCGGCCTGGCGGTCACCCTCTGCGCCGCCCGGCGGGACTGGTTCGGCGTAGGGCGGTGGAAGGGGCTGGCGGCGTCCCTGGCGCTCCCGGCCGCTCTGCTGGCCTGGCTGCTCTCCCAGGGTTATTTCAACTCCCTCCGGCAGCGACTCCAGATTGCCCTCCACCCGGAGCTGGACTCCGCAAACCGGGGCTTTACGGGCTGGATGCTCCACATGTTCTGGGCCCACATCCCCCCTCTGCGGCGCAGAGACAGCCACGCCTCCCTGGCGTTCAAAGTGGGCGCGCAAGTCTTCGGAGGCTGGCGGGACCAGACCCGGCCGGTGGACATTTCCAACGAATTCCTCCCCGCCTCCCTGGCGGTGCAGTGGGGTTGGGTCCCCCTGCTGCTCCTGGCGGCGGCGCTGGCGGTCCTGCTGGTGTGGCTGCTGGTGAAGGGCCTCCGGCAGAGCTATCTGCCGGGCCGCTTCGTGGTCCTGGCCGTGGTGCTGACCCTGGGAATGCGGCTGCTGTTCAGCCTTCTGCTGAACGTCGGCTTCGTCTTCTTCTCCGCCGGCCTACCCCTGGTGGTGGGGAATCTCCAGGCAGTCGTGGACATGGCCCTCATCGGCCTGGCCCTGTCGGTGTTCCGGGGCGGCTCCATCGCCCGGGAGGAACCGGCCGCACCCCTCCAGCCCCGGAAACGGCTGCGCATCCGGGTGGAATATCAGTGACAATGCCATGGGGGTCTTCTGAATCCTTGGGCTTGGAATTGGTTTCTGCGATGCTGTTGATTTTAGGGCCTGTTCACATAAGCCCAAACACACGTCTTTCCGGCAAATTTTGCCGACTGCCGCGTTAAAAATTTTTGACGTACGACAGTACGCCTGCAAATTTTTGCCTTGCATTCGGCAAAATTTGCCGGAAATCCGCGTATTTGGTTTATGTGAACAGGCCCTAGGCATCGACAACCGTCCCCAATCCCCCCCACCTTGACAAATCCCCACCCGCCCACTATTATAAAACCCAACCCGTCCGCCCCACGCGGACTGCCACGAAAAGGAGGAACTCCCCCATGAACATCCTATCCGAACTGGAACCGAAAGAGGTCTTCGCATATTTCGAAAAACTCTGCTCCGTCCCCCACGGCAGCGGCAACACCAAGCAGGTCAGCGACCTCTGCGCGGGCTTCGCCAAAGACCTGGGCCTCGCTTACCGCCAGGACGAGCATAACAACCTCGTCATCTGGAAGCCCGCCAGCCCCGGCTACGAAAACGCCGCCCCGGTCATCCTGCAAGGCCATATGGACATGGTCTGCGCCCAGACCCCGGACTGCCCCAAGGACATGCGCCGGGAGGGCCTGGACCTGGCCACCGACGGCTCCTGGGTCTGGGCCGAGGGCACGTCCCTGGGCGGCGACAACGGCATCGCCGTGGCGATGATCCTGGCCATCCTGGCGGACGGCGCCTGTCCCCACCCGCCCCTGGAGGCGGTGTTTACCTCGGATGAAGAGGTGGGCCTGGTGGGAGCCTTCGCCATGGACTGCTCCGGCCTGAAGGGCCGCCAGCTTCTGAACCTGGACTCCGAGGAGGAGGGCGTCTTTACCGTCTCCTGCTCCGGCGGCGTCCGGATGGACTGCTTCCTCCCCGCCCGCCGGACGCCCCTGTCCGGCGAGATCGGACGGACCCTCGCCGTCTCCGGCCTCCACGGCGGACACTCCGGCGTGGACATCAACAAGGGCCGCGCCTCCGCCAACCAGCTGCTGGGCCGGGTGCTCTACGCCGCGTCGGCCCAGATTCCGGGCCTCCGTCTGGCGGACCTGCGGGGCGGCAAATTCGAAAACGTCATCTGCCCCCAGGCCCAGGGAACCGTCGCCCTCCCGCCGGACCAAGCGGCGGCGTTCGAAGCCTTCATCCAGGAATTTGACGGCATTCTGAAAACCGAATATGCCAACTGCGACGAAGGCGTCACCCTGACCTGCGAACCGGCGGCGGTGGACAGCGCCCTCACCCCGGAGGACACCCACCGCGTCCTCCGGACCCTGCTGGTCCTGCCCCAGGGCGTCCAGGCCATGAGCGCGGACTTCCCCGGTCTGGTGCAGACCTCCCTGAACCTGGGCGTCCTGGACCTGCGTGACGACGGCCTTGCCGCTACGGTTTCCATCCGCTCCTGCGTCGCCTCCCAGGTGGACATGCTGCGCCGGCGGGTCCAGGCCATTCTGGAGACCGGCGGCGGCACGGCGGAGCCCCGGAGCTCCTACCCCGGCTGGCAGTATCAGCGGGAATCCGCCATGCGCCGGAGGCTGATGGACCTCTACCAGACCCTCACCGGCAAGGAACCCACCCTGGAAGCCACCCACGGCGGCCTGGAGTGCGGCATCTTCATCCAGAAGCTCCCCGGCCTGGACGCGGTGTCCCTGGGCCCCAACCTCCGGGACGTTCATTCCCCCCGGGAGCGCCTGGACGTAGCCTCCACCGCCCGTGTGTACCGCCTGGTCCGGGAGTTCCTGCGCGGCGCGATTGACGCCTGACCTCTCAAATCACCCAACCTTTTCCGGCCTTTCGCTGAACAGGGAGGGGCGGCTGTCAGCCGCCCCTCCCATTTAACGTTGTTCCCCTCAAATCGACAAAATCCGTTGACAAACTCCGCCCATATGATATCATAAAAAATACCCCGCAAGGGGCATAGAAGGAACGCCGCCGCATAGAGGCGGTTAGCCCATATCCCTGCGATCTCAGGTCGAAGGGAGGTGGTGCTTGTGGGAGACGGCCGCTGGGCAAAAGCCCTGCGTTACGCGGTATCGCTGGCAGCAGCGCTGTTGCTGCTGGCGTACCTGGCCCCAAAAGCGTGCTAGCCGCTCGGTCAGCCCCCGAACGGCTAGCGATTCATTTGCTTAGCTAATTGTCTCGGGCGAACCGCCATGCAGCGGCGCCCTTCTATTTTTATTATACCCAAACCTCCCCCGATGTCAAGCCAAACCTCCCGCTTGAAACCTCCCCGCCCTTATGCTACAATAAACCCCAGTCCAATTCAGAAAGCAGGTCGCACGCTATGTCCGCAGACATCCTGGTCGTCGACGACGAGACGGCCATCGCCGATCTGGTGGAGCTGTACCTCAAAAACGAGGGCTTCACCGTCCATAAATTCAACAGCGCCCTCCCCGCCCTGGCCCACATGGAACGCACGCCGCCGGACCTGGCGGTCCTGGACGTGATGCTGCCGGACATGGACGGCTTCGCCCTGTGCCAGCGCATCCGGGAGCGCCACGTGTTCCCCATCATCATGCTCACCGCCCGCGTGGAGGACATGGACAAGATCACCGGCCTCACCCTGGGGGCCGACGACTACATCACAAAGCCCTTCAACCCCCTGGAGCTGACGGCCCGCGTCAAGACCCAGCTCCGCCGCTGCACCCGCTACAACCGCCCGCCCCAGGAGGAAGCCCAGGAGTTCGACATCCGGGGCCTCCAGATTTCCAGGCAGACCCACAAGTGCTTTCTCTTCGGCGAGGAGCTGTCCCTGACGCCCCTGGAGTTCTCCATCCTCTGGCACCTGTGCCAGCGGCAGGGCCGGGTGGTCCCCAGCGAGGAGCTGTTCGAGGCCGTCTGGGGCGAGAAGTACATGGACAGCAACAACACGGTCATGAGCCACATCGCCCGCCTGCGGGAGAAGATGCACGAGCCCAGCCGCAGGCCAAAGTTCATCAAAACCGTCTGGGGGGTGGGGTACACCATTGAATGATTTCAACTACACCGGGCGTGTCTCCCGGAAAATTCTGCTCCAGTACGCCCTGAGCCTTTTCGGCTCCCTGGGAGCCGTGACCTTCCTGGCGCTGTTCTCGACCTTCTTCTTCGGGACCTTTGGCTTCTGGCGGGAAAACCTGCTTTTGCGCTACCTGATCACCTTCTGCCGGGACTACGTCCTCCTGCTGTTCGTCCTGTCCGTGGGTCTTTCCTGGCTGGGGTGCAGCGTCCACTTCATCCGCAAGCCCCTCCTCTTCCTGGACGAGATGGCCGAGGCGGCGGACATCCTGACGGACCTGGAAGACGACGAGTCCATCGTCCTCTCCCCGGAACTGTCCGAGCTGGAGGAGCACCTGAACCTGGCAAAAAGCCGCTCCCTCCGGGCCGCCTATACCGCCCGTGAGGCGGAGCAGCGGAAGAACGACCTGGTGGTCTACCTGGCCCACGACCTGAAAACGCCCCTGACCAGCGTCATCGGCTACCTGACCCTTCTCCGGGACGAGCCGGACCTGTCCCCGGAGTTCCGGGCCCGGTACACCGGCGTGGCCCTGGACAAGGCGGAGCGCCTGGAGGACCTCATCAACGAGTTTTTCGACGTCACCCGGTTCAATCTCACCCGGATGGAGCTGGAGAAGCGCCCCTGCGACCTGAGCCGGATGCTCCAGCAGGTGGCCAGCGAGTTCGCCCCCATGCTGGACGAGCGGGGCCTGACCTGCAAGCTGGACCTGCCGGAGTCCCTGTCCTACCCCTGCGACCCGGACAAGCTGGCGCGGGTCTTCGACAACCTCCTCCGGAACGCCTGTCACTACAGCGAGCCGGGCACCGCTGTGAAGATCGCCGCCGTCCAAAATGAGGACGGCCCAATCCTGACGTTTGCCAACACCGGCGTCACGATTCCTCCGGACAAGCTGGGCCGGATCTTCGACCAGTTTTTCCGCCTGGATTCCTCCCGGGCCACCCGCCCCGGCGGGGCGGGCCTGGGCCTGGCCATCGCCAGGGAGATCGTCGAGCTCCACGGCGGAACCATCTCCGCCCGGAGCGAGGACGGCGAAACGGTCTTCACCGTCCGCCTCCCGCCGTTTGTGAACAAACAGGGAACTGCCCCCCCATCGCAAGAAATTCTCAAGGATTTCTAAGGAAATTTTCACGAAATTTACATAAAAGCCTTCAAACCCGAACCGCCCCGATCTGCTAGGATGGACCCAACAGATCGGGGCGGCTCTTTGCCCCAGGAAAGGGTTTGATGGACGATGAAAACGATACTGATTCTCTTCGGCGGCTGCTCCAGTGAGCACGGCGTCTCCCTCCAGTCCGCTCAGGCGGTGCTGGCCCATTTGGACAAAACCCGGTACCGCCTTCTGCCGGTGGGCATCACCAAGGAGGGCGAATGGCGCTATTGCCCCGGCGGCCTTCCGGACGCACATTGGCAAAAAAATTCCCTTCCCTGCACCCTGCGGCTGGACCGGGGCCAAGCCGCGCTGCTGCTTTTGGACGGCGGAGGAGAGGCGCTTTCCTTTGACGCCGCCTTCCCCGTCCTCCACGGGAAAAACGGCGAAGACGGCACGGTCCAGGGCCTTCTGGAGCTGGCCGGCGCGCCGGTGATCGGCTGCGGGACGCTGTCCAGCGCCTTGTGCATGGACAAGGACCGCGCCCACGCCTTGGCGGCGCTGGCGGGAGTCCGGGTCCCCAGGAGCGCGTGCTTTTCCGCTCCCCGGCGGGGCGCTTCCTCCTCCCTGCCGGAGGGCTGCGCCGAGGCGGCGGAGAGGCTGGGCTGGCCGCTGTTCGTCAAGCCCGTCCGGGCCGGGTCCTCCTTCGGCATCAGCCGGGTGGAGCGGGCGGAGAATCTGCCCGCCGCCGTAGAGGCCGCGTTCCGGCACGACGATCGGGTGCTGCTGGAGGAGGCGGTCCCCGGCTTCGAGGTGGGCTGCGCCGTCCTGGGTAATCCCGGCCAAACGGAGCTGACCGTGGGGGCCGTGGACGAGATCGAGCTCTCCGGCGGGTTTTTCGATTTTGAAGAAAAGTACACCCTGAAAACCTCCGCTATCCACTGCCCCGCAAGGATTTCCCCGGAGAAAGCCCGGGAGGTCCAGGCGGCGGCGCGGACCGTCTACGCGGCCCTGGACTGCCGGGTCTTCGCCCGTGTGGACTTCTTCCTGACGACTCAGGGCGAGGTCGTCTTCAACGAGGTGAACACCATTCCCGGCTTCACCTCTCACAGCCGCTATCCCAGCATGATGAAGGCCATCGGCCTGGACTTCCCCGCCCTGCTGGACCGCCTGGTGGAACTGGGGGTGGAGGCATGAGGACCGTGACGCTGCGGCGGGAGCAGACCGCCCAGGGGTCTCTGATTCTGGTGAATCCCACCCATCCCCTCCCCGCCGGAGGCCCCGCGCCGGAGCTCATGGCCCCGGACAGCCGGTGGCCGGAAGTGCTGCTGGAGCGGAAGACCGCCAGCGTGCTGGCGGCCTGCATCCGGGCGGCGGGCGGCGCGGGGGACATCGTTCCCGTCTCCGGCTGGCGGAGCTTTCAGGAGCAGTGCTCCATCTGGGACGACACCTGGGCCAAAGAGGGCGAGGACTTCACCCGCCGCTACGTGGCCCTGCCGGGGTGCAGTGAGCACCAGACGGGGCTGGCCATCGACCTGGGGAAGCGGGCGGAGCACATCGACTTCCTCCGGCCCGACTTCCCGAGGGACGGGGTCTGCGGCGCGTTCCGCCGCCTGGCGGCGGAATACGGCTTCGTCCAGCGCTACCGGCGGGAGAAGGAGGACGTCACCGGCATCAGCGAGGAGCCGTGGCACTTCCGCTATGTGGGCGCGCCCCACGCGGCCCTGCTGGAGGAAAACGGGCTTTGTTTGGAGGAGTACGGGGACTTCCTGCGGACGGGGCCCAGGCGCCTTCGCCTCGCCAACGGGCGGCGGGTCGAAGTCTCCTGGCTGGCCTGCCCCGGCGAGACGGTGGAGGCGGAGCTGCCGGAGGGAATCTGTCAGATTTCCGGGGACAACGGCGGCGGTTTCATCCTCACCGTCTGGGAGAACCCGGCATGAGGCCCGCCTTAGACCGCTTCCGCCTCCTGGCGGCGGTGCTGGTGGTGTGCATCCACACCGGGCCCCTGGGGTCCTGGCGCCCGGCGGCGGACTTCTGGCTCTGCCGGGTCCTGGCCCGGACGGCGGTGCCCTTTTTCTTCATGACCAGCGGGTATTTCCTGGGCCGGGACGGCTGGAGCGGCACGGGGAGATTCCTGAAAAAAACCCTGGCGGTCTACGCCGCCGCCGTGGCGCTCTATCTACCTCTGAACCTCTACAGCGGCGGGTACGGGCCGCTGGAATGGGCGCGGAAGCTGCTGACGGAGGGGACGCTGTACCACCTCTGGTACTTTCCCGCCGTGGCGCTGGGCGTGCTCATCGCCAAAGGGCTGGCGGGGAGGCGCTGGGGATTCGTCCTCGCTGTGGCGCTGTACCTGGTTGGGCTGGGCGGCGACAGCTATTACGGGCTTATCTGCCGGGTCCCGGCCCTGGAGGCGTTTTATGACGGGATGTTCCGGGTGTTCTCCTACAGCCGGAACGGACTGTTTTTCGCGCCGCTGTTCCTGCTCCTGGGGGCGGAGGAACGGCGGTGGGACCGCCGCGCCGCCCTTCCGGGGGTCCTCCTGGGCCTGGCGGGGATGACCGCCGAGGGCTTCCTGCTCCAGGGGCTGGGGTGGCAGAGGCACGACAGCATGTACCTGTTCCTGCCGCTGTGCATGATCTTCCTCTTCTCCCTGCTGCTGGGGGAAAACCAGGGGGAGGACCGGCGGGCCAGGCGATTGTCCCTGCTGGTCTACCTGCTCCATCCCCTCTGCATCGTTCTGGTCCGGGGAATTGCGAAGGCTGCGGGGCTTCGCCGGCTGCTGGTGGAGAACAGCCTGGGGCATTTCGGGGCGGTGCTGGCGCTTTCCTTCGCCGCCGCCTTGGCGCTGGACGGGCTGCGGCCCCTGCCGGTCCCGGCCAAAAGCCGGTCCTGGCGGGAGGTGGACCTGGAAGCCCTCCGGCACAACGCCCAGGCCCTCCGGGCCCTGCTGCCCCAGGGCTGTGAGCTGATGGCGGTCCTGAAAGCCGACGCCTACGGCCACGGGGCGGTCCCATGCGCCCGGTGTCTGTACCGGGCGGGAGTCCGGGCCTTCGCGGTGGCCTGTCTGGCCGAGGGCGTCGCTTTGCGGAAGGGCGGCATCCGGGGGACGATTTTGATTTTAGGCTACACGCCGCCGGAGGCGGTCCCCCTGCTCCGCCGCTGGCGGCTGACCCAGACCGTGGCGGACGCGGCCCACGGCCACGCCCTGGCGGACATGGGGAAGCCGGTCCGGGTCCATCTGGCCCTGGACACGGGGATGCACCGCCTGGGGGTCCCGGCGGAGGACGGGGAGGCCCTGGCGGGGCTGTTCCGGCGGCGGGAGCTTCGAATCGGCGGCGTGTTTTCCCACCTCTGCGTCTCCGACGACCTGACCCGGGAGGCGGAGACCCAGGACCAGCTGGACCGCTTTTACCGGGCCGTGGAGCGGCTGCGGCGGGCGGGGTTCGGCGTGGGGAAGGTCCACGTGCAGGCCAGCTACGGCCTGCTGAACCTGCCGCCCCAGCCCTGCGGGTATGTCCGGGCGGGCATCGTGCTCTACGGGGTCCCCAGCGACGGCGGGGCCGTCCGGCAGTGGCCGGACCTGAGGCCGGTGCTGTCCCTCCGGGCCAGAGTGGCCTGCGTCCGGACTCTCCGGGCCGGGGAGCGGGCGGGCTACGGGCTGGAGTTCCAGGCGGAGCGGGAGACCCGGCTGGCGGTGCTGGCCATCGGCTACGCCGACGGGCTGCCCAGGGCGTTGTCCCGGCAGGGCGGGCGGGTGCTGCTCCGGGGGCGGGCCTGCCCCATGGCGGGGCGGATGTGCATGGACCAGCTGCTGGTGGACGTGACCGGGGTCCCGGAGGTCCGGGCGGGGGACGCCGCCACCCTCATCGGGCGGGACGGCGAATGGGAGATCACGGCGGCGGAAGTGGCGGAGCGCTGCGGGAGCATTACCAATGAGATTTTGTCCCGGCTGGGGCGGCGGACGGAGATTGTGGTCCGGTGAGGGAACGACCGGAAATCGCCCCTACCCCCTTGACATTTTCCCCACCGGGTGATAAACTGCTTTTTGTTAAATCGGCAACGACGGAGAAGAACCGCCCGCTGTCCGCCTCAGAGAGGGGCGCGCTTGCTGAAAGCGTCCTGCGGAGACCGGCGGCTGTACCACTCCCGAGCCGCCCGGGACGACCGGGCCGGGCCCTCCCGTTACAGAGGACACGAGCGGCGGCTCCCCGCGGGCCGCAAGCAGGGTGGAACCGTGGAATACGTTTTTCGTATCTCACCCCTGATTTTCCATCAGGGGTGGGATTTTTGCGCCGCCCCTTCAAAACAAGGAGGAACTTTTCATGAGCGAAGAAAGCAATCTGTACACCTTTGAGAACGAGACCTACCGCAAGACCTACTGGCACACCTGCTCCCACATCCTGGCCCAGGCCGTGAAGCGCCTGTACCCGGAGGTGAAGCTGGCCATCGGCCCCTCCATCGACGAGGGCTTCTATTACGACATGGACTCCCCCTTCCCCTTCACCCCCGAGATCATGGAGAAGATCGAGGGCGAAATGCGGAAGATCTGCAAGGAAAAGCTGCCCCTGGAGCGCTTCGAGCTGCCCCGTGAGGAGGCCCTGAAATTCATGGAGGAGAAGGGCGAGCCCTACAAGGTGGAGCTCATCAACGACCTCCCCGCCGGCGCCGCCATCAGCTTCTACAAGCAGGGCGAGTTCACGGACCTCTGCGCGGGCCCCCATCTGGACTCCACCGGCCGCGTGAAGGGCAACGCCATCAAGCTCACGGCCTGCAACGCCGCCTACTGGCGGGGCGACTCCAACCGGGAGACCCTCCAGCGCATCTACGGCATCGCCTTCCCGAAGAAGGACGAGCTGGACGCCTACCTCCAGCGGATCGAGGAGGCCAAGAAGCGGGACCACCGGAAGCTGGGCAAGGAGCTGGGCCTGTTCATGCTCCGGGACGAGGGCCCCGGCTTCCCCTTCTTCCTGCCCAAGGGCATGACCCTGAAAAACACCCTGCTGGACTACTGGCGGAAGGTCCACAAGAAGTACGGCTATGTGGAGATCTCCACCCCCATCATGCTCAACCGCCAGCTGTGGGAGCGCTCCGGCCACTGGGACCACTACAAGAACAACATGTACACCACCGTCATCGACGAGGTGGATTTTGCGGTCAAGCCCATGAACTGCCCCGGCGGCATGCTGGTCTACGCCAGCGAGCCCCACTCCTACCGGGACCTGCCCCTGCGGGTGGGGGAGATCGGCCTGGTCCACCGCCACGAGCTGTCCGGCGCCCTCCACGGCCTGTTCCGGGTGCGCTGCTTCAACCAGGACGACGCCCACGTCTTCATGACCCGGGAGCAGATGAAAGACGTCATCCAGGAGACGGTCCGCCTCTTCGACGAGGTCTATTCCACCTTCGGCCTGAGCTATACCATTGAGCTGTCCACCATGCCCGAGGACCACATCGGCACCGTGGACGAGTGGGAGCGCAACCAGGAAATCCTGAAGAACGCCATCACCGATATGGGCAAGGACTTCGTCATCAACGAAGGCGACGGCGCATTTTACGGCCCGAAGCTGGACTTCCACCTGTCCGACTCCCTGGGCCGGACCTGGCAGTGCGGCACCATCCAGCTGGACAGCCAGCTGCCCGAGCGCTTCGAGCTGGAGTATGTGGGCGAAGACGGCGCGAAGCACCGCCCCGTCATGATCCACCGGGTGGTCCTGGGCTCCATCGAGCGCTTCATCGGCGTCATTACGGAGCACTTCGCCGGAGCCTTCCCGGCCTGGCTGAGCCCCGTCCAGGTGAAGGTCCTGACGGTCACCGACCGCGCGGACGGCTACGCCGCCGCTCTGGCCGTCGACTTGGACGCCCAGGGCATCCGGGTAGAGACGGACACTCGCAACGAGAAGATCGGCAAGAAAATCCGGGAAGCCACCCTGGAGAAAGTCCCCTATATGCTGGTGGTGGGCGACCGGGACATCGAAAACAAGACGGTTTCCGTCCGCACCCGTTCCGGCGAAGACCTGGGGGCCATGAGCCTGGAAGCCTTCACCGCGAAGCTGAAAGAAGAAGTCGCCACAAAAGCCATCGTCTGACCCCCAAGGGCCGCATTCAAACGGCCAATGTTATTCCGTTAAGCAGGCAATAAAAGGCCCCTTTGGAAAGGGGCTCCGCCCGAAGGGCGGTGGGGATTGTCCGCAGAGACTCCCTTCTATAATAAGACTTGCAATAGAAGGGAGTCCCTGTGGACCCTCTTCTATTGCAAGACAGGAAATAGAAGGGAATCCCTGCGACAATCCTCCGTCACGTCGTCGGAAGAAATTCCGCTCTGTTCCGTTTCCGCCTAGCGGCGAAAACTCCACCCGCTCCATTCCTTCCTCCTCTCCCCACAAAATCTTCGATTTTGCGGGGGCCCCAAAGGTGTGCCACCTCCTTTCA
This sequence comes from uncultured Oscillibacter sp., assembly GCA_948902155.1. The sequence continues at coordinate 2,197 of CAQVQZ010000019.1, read as the reverse complement.
AAAGGAGGCTTTCCTGCCCGCCCCGAAGCGTCACCAACGAAAAACAAAGCCACTGACCCCACCCAAAAAGGGCTGCATCCCCAACCAAGGATGCAGCCCTTTTATTTATTCAAATGTGCTCCCGACTACGTTGCCGTCGCTCCGGCTAACGTACCCTCCAGACTCCCAGAGCGCGCGAAAGCTCTTTTTGCCTACTTTTTCTCTCGAGAAAAAGTACGGTGGGGGACGTGCCAGATGTTTTCGGCGTATTGGGCGATGGCGCGGTCGGCGGCGAAGATGCCGCTGCGGGCGATGTTGTGGAGGCTCATGCGGTTCCAGAGCTCGGGATTGGCGTAGGTCTCCACCATGCGCCGCTCCGCGTCGCAGTAGGCTTCAAAGTCCGCCAGCAGCAGATACTCGTCGGCGGGGCTTCCGCCCATGCCCTGGAGGAGCCGCTGATAGAGGTCGTTGTAGCTGACGCCGTCCCGGAAGCCGGAGCGCAGGGCGTCCATGGCCCGGCGGAGCCGCGGGTCCCGGTTGTACCAGCGCTGGGGCACATAGCCCTCCCGCTTCAGCTGCTCCACCTCGTCGGCGTGGAGGCCGAAGAGGAACATGTTCTCGTCCCCCAGCACCTCGTGCATCTCCACGTTGGCGCCGTCCAGCGTGCCGATGGTCAGCGCGCCGTTCATCATGAACTTCATGTTGCCCGTGCCGCTGGCCTCCTTGCCGGCGGTGGAAATCTGCTGGCTCACCTCGCTGGCGGGCATCAGCACCTCCGCCAGGGAAACCCGGTAGTTCTCCAGGAAAACCACCTGCAATTTGTCCTTGCAGACGGGATCGTGGTCGATCTGATCCGCCAGGGAGTTGATGAGCCGGATGATCCGCTTGGCCACCTCGTAGCCCGGCGCGGCCTTCGCACCGAAGAGGAAGGTGTGGGGCTGGGTGATGGAGTTGGGGTCGTCCCGCAGCTGCTGATAGAGGGCGATGATGTGCAGCGCGTTGAGGAGCTGCCGCTTGTACTCGTGGAGCCGCTTCACCTGCACGTCGAAGATGGCGTCGGGGTTCAGGATGACGCCCCGGCTCCGCTTGGCGTGGACGGCGAAGAGCTCTTTGTTCTTCCGCTTGATCTCCGCCAGACGGTCCAGCACCGGCTTGTCACCGGCAAAGGCGTCCAGCTTTTGCAGGACGGACGCGTCGGAGAGGTAGTCGTCCCCGCCGGTAAGGTCCTTGATGAGGCTGTCCAGGCCGGGGTTGATCTCGCTGAGCCAGCGGCGGTGGTCGATGCCGTTGGTGACGTTCTGGAACTTCTGGGGTTCCATGCCGCAGGCGTCCTTGAAAACGTCGTTGCGCAGGATGTCGGAGTGAAGGGCGCTGACGCCGTTGACGGCCATGCCGCCGGCGATGCAGAGGTTGGCCATGTGGACCTGGCCGTCCCAGATGATGGCCATCTTCTTGGTCTTGGCCGGGTCGTGATAGAATTCCTCCACCTTCCGCTGCCAGCGGTTGGAAATCTCCTGAATGATCTGCCAGACCCGGGGCAGGCGGCGCTCCATCAGGGTCTGGGGCCAGCGCTCCAGAGCCTCGGCCAGCACCGTGTGGTTGGTGTAGGCCACGGAGTGGGTGGTGATATACCAGGCGTCGTCCCAGTTCATTCCCGTGTCGTCAATGAGAATGCGCATCAGCTCCGGAATGACCAGGGTGGGGTGGGTGTCGTTGATCTGGATGATGTTCTTCTCGTGGAAGTTTTTCAGCGTCCCGTAGGTATCCAGATGCTTGGCGGTAATGGACTGGATGGTGGCGGAGACGAAGAAATACTGCTGCTTGAGCCGGAGGGACTTGCCCTCGATGTGGTTGTCGTCGGGATAGAGCACCTTGGCGATGGTCTCCGCCATGGTCTCCTCCTCGGCGGCTTTCAGATACTCGCCCTGGCCGAAGAGGCTCATGTCGATGGCCTTGGTGGGACGGGGGTCCCACAGGCGGAGGACGTTCACATGGTCGGTGCCGTACCCGGCGATCTCCATGTCGTAGGGAATCGCCTGAATGGTGGTGGCGTTCTCATTGACCGTGTGGAGGTGGCCGTCGGCCCAGAACTCCCGGACGGTGCCGCCAAAGGAGACCATCTGAGCCTCGGCGGGCTTGGGCAGCAGCCAGGCCGCGCCCAAATCCTTCCAGTGGTCCGGCAGCTCCACCTGCTGGCCCTCCACGATCTTCTGCTTGA
>CAQVQZ010000018.1 GCA_948902155.1 uncultured Oscillibacter sp. | reverse complement strand
ATGGGCATCGGGGCCATCATGGGGGCCAAGAAGGTCCTCCTGGCCGCCAGCGGCGAGGAGAAGGCCGGCGCCATCCTGGGCGCGGTCCGCGGCGCCATCACGCCCCAGTGCCCCGGTTCCGTCCTTCAGCTCCATCCCAACGTGGTGGTGGTCGTGGACGAAGCCGCCGGAAGCAAGCTGAAAGCCGCCGGGGTGCCCGTATGCGGATAACGGGCGGGCAGGTCTTTGACCTGGAACAGGGCTTTGTTTCCCGGGACGTCTGCACGGACGGTTCCCTGATTTCCAACGCCAGCGGCGACGGCTCCGTGCTGGACGCCTCCGGCTGTTATGTGATTCCCGGTCTGGTAGACGTGCATTTCCACGGCGCGGTGGGCGAGGATTTCAGCGACGCCACGCCGGAGGGGCTGCAAAAGATTGCCAACTACGAGCTGTCCCAGGGCGTGACGTATCTCTGCCCGGCGGGCATGACCCTGCCGGAGGACCAGCTGACGGCCATCTGCAAGACCACCGCCGCCCACCGGAAGCACAACACCGGCGGCGCGGAAGTGGTGGGGGCGCACCTGGAGGGCCCGTTCCTGTGCATGGCCAAAAAGGGCGCGCAGAACGGCGACTACCTCCACGACCCTGATACCGCCATGCTGGAGCGCCTCCAGGCGGCGGCGGAGGGCTGCGTGAAGCTGGTTACCCTGGCCCCGGAGCAGCCCGGTTCCGTCACGTTCATCCAGGCGGCGAAGGCCATGGGCATCCACGTCTCCGTGGGCCACACGACGGCCAATTACGAAACGGCCAAAGCCGCCTTTGAGGCGGGGGCCGACCACGCTACCCACCTCTACAACGCCATGCCGCCCCTGGCCCACCGGGACCCCGGCGTCATCGGCGCGGCCTGGGAAGTTCCCGCGGTGAAGCCGGAGCTCATCTGCGACGGCATCCACATCCACCCGGCGGTGGTGCGCCTGACCTTCGGCCTGTTCGGAAAGGAGCGGATGATCATCATCTCCGATTCCCTCCGGGCCACGGGCATGCCCGACGGCGAATATCCCTTCGGCGGGCAGATGATCGAGGTCCACGGCAACCGGGCCACCATCCTGCACCATCCCGAGACCCTGGCGGGCTCCGTCACCAGCCTGATGGGCTGCCTGCGGCAGGCCATCGCCTTCGGCATCCCGGCGGCGGACGCCGTGCGGGCCTGCACCTACAATCCCGCCCAGTCCATCGGCATCGACGACCGGGCCGGGACCCTGGACGCGGGCAAAGAGGCCAGTCTGGTCCTGCTGGACCAAAAAGACCTCTCCATTCGGACCATCCTGTTCAAGGGACAGAAGGTCTGAGGCAAGTTTTGTTGGATACGGCGGAGCGCCCCTCCGCCTTTCCATAAATAAACGGTCCTGCGGGCTACTCCATTCCTATAGCCCCCGGCGCCAAACAAAAAAGGAGGAAACCCCCGCTCCACTTGCGGTGCGGCAGTGTGGAGACCTGCCGTAATGCCCCAGGGGACGCGCTCCCCGAGGCGAGGTGAAGCCGGCGGAGGCCGCTTCATCAAAGTGAACACGCTATGGCAACTCTGAACCTGAAGAGCATCAAGAAGATCTACCCCCACAGCGGCGATCAGAAGAAGGCCCGGAAGAAGAAAGACGACACCGAGAAGAAGGTCAACCTGCAGGTGACGGAGCAGGGCGTCGTGGCGGTCCAGGAGTTCAACCTGGATATCGCGGACAAGGAGTTCATCGTCCTGGTCGGCCCCTCCGGCTGCGGCAAGTCCACCACCCTGCGCATGGTGGCGGGCCTGGAGGAGATCAGTGAGGGCGAGCTGTACATCGACGGGCAGCTCATGAACGACGTGGAGCCCAAGAACCGTGATATCGCCATGGTTTTCCAGAGCTACGCACTGTACCCCCACATGACGGTCTACGAGAACATGGCCTTCCCCCTGAAGCTCCGCAAGACCCCCAAGGATGAGATCGACCGGCGGGTCAAGGAAGCCGCTGAGATTCTGGATATCACCCAGTACCTGGACCGCAAGCCCAAGGCTCTGTCCGGCGGCCAGCGCCAGCGCGTGGCCATCGGCCGCGCCATCGTCCGGGAGCCCAAGGTGCTGCTGATGGACGAGCCCCTCTCCAACCTGGACGCCAAGCTCCGCAACCAGATGCGCGCCGAGATCATCAAGCTGCGCCAGAAGATCAACACCACCTTCATGTACGTCACCCACGACCAGACCGAGGCCATGACCCTGGGCGACCGCATTGTCATCATGAAGGACGGCTTCATCCAGCAGATCGGTACGCCCCAGGAAGTGTTTGACCATCCCGCCAACCTCTTCGTGGCCGGGTTCATCGGCATGCCGCAGATGAACTTCTTCAGCGCCAAGCTCCTCAAGGAGGACGGAAAGTACAGCGTGAGCGTGGGCGGCGTGAAGGTCGGCCTGCCCGAGGCGAAGCAGGCCGTCCTGGCCAAGCGGAACGTGGGCGCGCAGGAAATCACCCTTGGCGTCCGTCCCAGCCACATCAGCCTGAGCGACGCCCCCAACTCCCTGAAGGCCACCGTGGACGTCAGCGAGATGATGGGCAGCGAGGTCCATCTCCATGTCAACGCCGAGGGCCGCGACGTGGTCGTCATCGTCCCCACCCTGGACCTGTCCAGCGTGAAATTCGCCGCCGGTGCGGAGATTCGCCTGACCTTCGACGGCAGCGTCTGCCACCTCTTCGACAAGGAAGGCAAGAACCTGGAGTTCTGAGCGGGTACATAACCGGCAAACCGCTTTCCTGAAAGAAAACGCCTGAAAAACGGCCCCCTGTGCGGTAATTTTCCGCATAGGGGGCCGTTTGCGTGCCTGAATGAACAATCCGGTTTGCGCCGGGAATCGGCTTTAGTTCAGCAGGAGCAGCCGCTTGAGAAATTCCACCCCGGCGGGCAGCACCGCCTCGTCGTCGAAGCAGAAATCCGGCGCGTGAAGCTCCGGCGTGCCGCCTACGCCCAGGAAGAAGAACACGCCGGGGGCGTGCTGCTGGTAGAAGGAGAAATCCTCCGCCGCCAGGGCGGGGGCGTCCAGCTCCCGCAAATCCCCCAACGCGCCCCGAAGGGTCTCGAACAGCCCCTCGTGGTTCCAGACGGCGGGGTAGCCGCCGCTGAGATGCACGTCCACGCCGCATCCGGTCTCTGCACGGATTTCCTGGGCGATGCGCTCCAGCCCCTGGCGGCAGAGGACCTGGGTCTCCTCCCGGTAGGTGCGGAGGCTCCCCTCCAGCACGGTCTTCCCGCTGACGGCGTTCCGCACGGCGCCGGAAACCATCTTCCCAAACCGCAGCACCCGCAGCTCGGAGGGGGGCAGGCTGTCGGTCATGGCGTAAGCCCGGCGCAGGTATTCCGCCCCCGCCGTCAGGGCGTCCAGACCCTCCGAGGCCCGGCTGAGGTGGACGCTTTTCCCGGTGATGGTGACGGTGACCTCGTTGGCCCGGGCCATCAGCGGGCCGGGCCGGGAGTAGACGGCTCCCATCTCCAGCTTCGGCCAGAGGTGCAGCCCAAAGACCCGCGTGACGTGATGCCGCTCCAGCAGCCCGGCCTCGCAGAGGCGCTCCGCGCCGCCGGTGGTCTCCTCGGCGGGCTGGAAGAGGAAGAGGACGTTCCGGGGCAGCTCCGCCCTGTGGGCGGCGGCGTAGCCCGCCAGGGCCAGGGCCATGGCGGTGTGCCCGTCGTGGCCGCAGGCGTGCATTACGCCGGGGTGGACGGAGGCGTAGGGCAGCCCGGTGGCCTCGGTCACCGGCAGGGCGTCCATATCCGCCCGAAAGGCCACGGTCTCGGCCCGCCCGGCGTCCAGATAGGCGCAGACGCCGGAGGGAATGGGGGAAAAGGGCTCCAAGCCGAACCCGGCCAGGGTGGAGCGGACATAGGCGGCGGTCTCCGGCAGACGGTCGTCCAGCTCGGGGATGCGGTGCAGGGCGCGGCGGTATTCAATCACTGGCAGCATCAGGGTTTCCTCCGTTAAGGAATTATAAATTCGTGGCAGATTATACCACAGAATTGCTTCCAGAACCAGATTTATTCCACAAAGTGGTTATGGTAAATATCCACAAGGATATAGGAAAAAATGTGTACAATTTATGAAAAATGTGCATTTGACACGAAAACGCCTTGTCAATCCGGGGAAAGTGTGGTATATTAGTTACAACAAATTGATAACACGATTGCTTGGGAGATGTTGAGGCTGTAGCAATTGAGCGTACCCTTATATACAGGGATATGTTTGATTGTCATGCCTCTTTTTCCATATTCACAGCGGAAAGCCTCACCGCGGGCACGGACTCCCAGGCCCTTCTGAAGAGAGGGGGTAGATGCATATCCATACAACAATCACAGCCCATTCCGGCTGCGAGGGGAGGCCGGACAATTCCCTGGAGTATGTCCGGTTTGCCTTGGGCTGTGGGGCCGACGCCCTGGAAGTGGATGTCCGCCGGAGAAGCGGCGGCCTCTATATCAGCCACGATCCCTCGGCGGGTTTCTGTCCCAGCCTGCGGGAGGTTTTCGAACTGGCCCAAGGGAGCGGCATGACGCTCAACTGTGACCTGAAGGAGCCCGGCCTGGAATGGGAGGTCCTGGACCTGGCCCGCGCCTGCGGCGTGGAAGTGGTCTTTTCCGGCACCGTGTCCGCCGGTCTGCTGGCGGAGGCGGAAATCCGGGACCGGACCCTCTGGAACCCGGACAACGCGGTCCACGACTTCTGGGAGCGCGTGAAGAAGGGTGGCTCTTTGACGGCGGAGGACATCCGCCTGGTGGCGGAACGCTGCCGGGAGCGCGGCGCCAAAGCCGTCAATGTCTACTATGGTTTCTGTTCCCCGGAGAATCTGGCGATCTTCCGGGAGCGGGGCGTCGGCGTCTCCGCCTGGACGGTGGACGAGGAAGGCGAGGCCCGGCGTCTGCTGGAGGCGGGGGTGTGCAACATCACCAGCCGCAGGCCGCTGATGGTCCTGTCCCTGCGGGGCGAAAAAGGGCGGGGGTGAGCTTCCCCGTGAATGTGCGCGGAGCCGGCTCCGCGCTTCGCCGGAACGGCGAAGCGAATCTCCCTTGCCGGGGAATCCGGTGAGTTTTGATGTTTTGAAAAGGTGGGATGAAAGTGTTCAAGTACCTGAACCCAAAACGCTTTTACTACGCGGTGGGCCGGAAGAAGTTCCTGGAATTTATCCTGTTGGCGGTATTCATGCTGTTTTTCTACGGGCCGCTGATGTACATGTGCATCATGGCCTTCGGCAATGTGTATGAAGTCCCCCACGTGCTTCCCCAGGAGTGGGGCTTTAAATGGTGGAACTTTGTCTTCTCCCAGAAGAGCCTGGTTTCCTCCATCGTGCAGTCGCTGGTGATCGCCGTGATCACGACGATCTGCTCCATGATTCTCTGCATTCCGGCGGCGTATTCTCTGGCCCGTTTCCGCTATCCAGGCCGGAAGATTTTCATGCTCTCCTTTTTGCTGACCAACGCCTTCCCGAAGCTGGGCATCTACACCTCCATCGGCATCCTGTTTTACAAATATAACCTGATGGGCACCCTGCCGGGCGTTGTCATCATCCACATGATCAATTCCATGATGTTCATGGTCTGGCTGCCGTGCAGCGCGTTCCAGTCCGTCCACCGCCAGCAGGAGGAGGCCGCCCGGGATGTGGGCGCCGGTCCCATCCGGACCTTCTTCCAGGTGTCCTTCCCCATGGCAATGCCAGGCATCATGGTGGCCACGCTGTACACCTTCCTCGGCTCCATGGAAGAGGCGCAGGGCACGCTGCTGGTGGGCCTTGCCAAGATCAAGACCATGCCCGTGGAAATGTATGGCATCATTCTGGACTACCCCGGACAGGCGGGCGCGGTGTTTGCCATCCTGCTGATGATTCCGGCGGCGGTGATGATCTTTGCCATGCGGAAATATATTGGCCCCGAGGCGATTGCCGGCGGCTTCAAGATGAAGTGATTGAGAGGGATTTGAGAAATGGCAGAACGGACTGTAAAGCTTGAGATTCGCGACATGACCAAGCACTATGACAACGGCGACGGCGTGGAGCATATCAACCTGAAAATCTACGAGGGCGAGATCGTGACGATGCTGGGCCCCTCCGGCTGCGGCAAGTCCACGATTTTGCGGACCATCGGCGGCTTCCTGGACGTCACCAGCGGCGACATCCTCATCGACGGCAGCTCCATCGTCAGGTTGCCCCCGGAGAAGCGGCCCACCGCCATGGTGTTCCAGAGCTACAACCTCTGGACCCACATGACGGTCTATGAAAATCTGGCCTTCGGCCTGAAGCTGCGCAAGATTCCCAAGGACCAGATCAAGGAAGACATCGAGAAGCACCTGGCCCTGGTTTCCATGACCGGCTTCGACAAGAAGTATCCCACCCAGCTCTCCGGCGGCCAGCAGCAGCGCATCGCCATCGCGCGCTCCCTGCTGCTCAAGCCCTCGGTGCTGCTGCTGGACGAACCCTTCTCCGCCCTGGACGCGAAAATCCGCCAGCAGATGCGGGAAGAGGTGAAGAAGATCCAGTCCGAGCTGGGCATCACCATCGTCTTCGTCACCCACGACCAGGAGGAGGCCATGGCCCTCTCCCACCGCATCGTGGTCATGAACAAGGGCAAATTCGAGCAGGTGGGCACGCCCACCGAGATCTACGACGATCCCAAGACCAAGTACGTAGCGTCCTTCATCGGCGAAATGAACTTCATCGACCAGGGCGGCAAGACCATCGCCATTCGCCCGGAGGACATCGAACTCACCAGTGAGTCAGCGGATATCCAGGGCACGATTCGGACCATCATGGTCCTGGGGCATTATGTGGAGGTCAACGTCCAGTACGGCGATCTCGTCATCAAATGCTTCGTGGACCGCAGTGTGTCCGACACGCTGAGCCCCGGAGACTCTGTGAATCTCAAATTCCTCAAGAAGCACATTTTTGAATGAGAAGAAAGGAAGAAAAGAACATGAACAAGAAGCGCATCCTTGCCATCCTGCTGACCCTCGTCATGGCCCTGTCTCTTGCGGCCTGCGGCGGCGACAAGGGCGGCAGCTCCTCCGGCAGCGGAGACAGCGGCTCCTCCGGCTCCGGCGATTCCGGCTCCTCCGGCGGCGACAAGAAGGTCGTCCATGTTTGGGCTACCGGCTCCGACAACGTCCGTCAGATTTTTGAGACTCTGACCACCGACTTCAACGCCAACGCGGAGTACAACCAGGGCTACCAGGCCGAGCTGAACTTCCTGCTCTCCGGCACCGGCGCCCAGACCCTGCCCGACATGCTGGCGGCGGCTTACAAGGCCAACCAGACCGGCACCGACTATGACGTTATCGACATGGGCGGCGACGACCTGTCCAAGATCGTCTCCCTCATGGGCACCGACGGCTACGTGAAACTGGACGACTCCAAGATTCCCAACTCCTCCAAGGTGACGGCCGAGTCCGCCGACGCGGCGGAGTTCTGCCAGCCCTACCGCGGCACCACCGTGGTCCTGGCCTACAACTCTCAGAACGTCGATAAGGTCCCCACCACCACCGAAGAGCTGTATCAGTGGATCAAGGACCATCCCGGTCGGTTTGCCTACAACACCCCCGGCACCGGCGGCGCGGGCGACTCCTTCGTTCGTACGACCGTTTATAACTTCATCACCGATCAGGAGGCCATGACCTCCGACGATCCCAAGTGGATGGACCAGTGGGGCGACGGTTTTGCCAAGCTGGCGGAGCTGCATCCCTACATGTATCAGTCCGGCGGCACCGTTGTGTACCCCAACAAGAACCAGGGCGCGCTGGACCTGCTGGCCCAGGGCGAGATCGACATGTGCCCCATGTGGGCGGATATGCTGCTGAGCCAGCGTGCCGCCGGCACGGTGCCCGAGTATGTGAAGATGGCTACCATCGAGCCCTCCTTCACCGGCTCTGTCCAGAGCTTGATGATCCCCAACTTCGGCTCCAATGAGGACGGCGCGTATGCGTTCATCAACTTCATGCTCAGCGACGAGGCTCAGGAGACCCTGGTCAAGCAGATGGCCGCCATTCCTCTGGTGGACGTCAGCAACATGGATATGACCGGCTATGAGGACCTCCAGGACCTGGACGTGAGTAACTTCCGCATCCTCTCCATCGGCGATCTGGGTACGGACTTCAACGAGCGCTGGGATAACGAGATCGGCGTTCTCGGCTAATCTTCGCGGCGAAAATCCCATTCAGGCAAATCCACTAAATTCTGTGTCCGAGGTGTGAGAAATGAGCAAGAATATGAAAAAACTGCTGACAGGATACGGGCTGGTGCTTCCGGCTTTCCTGACGGTAATGCTGGTGGTAGCCTGGCCGATTCTGATGGCAATGAAGACCAGTTTCACAGACCCGGACACAGGCGGCTTTACCTTTGAGCATTATAAATACTTCTTTACGACGCCCCGGGAGCTGACGAACATCCTCTTCACGCTGTTCGTGGTAGTGGTCACGGTAGCCCTTGCCATTGTGATCGCCTACATGCTGGCGCTGTATCTGCGGTTTGTCAAGTCCAGGATTTCCCGCTGGATTGGCAACCTGTACCTGCTGCCCCGGTTTGTCCCCGGCATGGTGGCGGTGTACGCTATGATTACCGTCATCCGGGACTCCGGCCTGCTGAACCGGGTTTCCCAGCTCTTCGGCGGGGACTTCAAGCCCGGCATGATGTATCAGGCCAGCGGCATGATTACCATGAACCTGTGGTTCAACATCCCCTTCGCGGCGCTGATGATCACGGCGGGCCTGGGAGCGATCCCCGACTCCATGATCGAAAGCGCGCGGGACGTGGGCGCCAGCAAGCTGCGGGTGTTCCGGAGCATGATTCTGCCCCTGTCCATCAAAGACGTGGTCATCGCGGCGACCTTCGTGTTCATGTCCAACGTGGGTTCCTTCACCACGCCGTACTTGATGGGCGGCAACTATCCCAAGATGCTGGGCATCGTGCTGTTCGACCAGTTCAATAAGTACCTGCGCTACGAGCGGGCGGCGGCGATGTCGTTCATCATCTTCCTGATCTGCTCGGTCTCCGCTGGCGTGTACATCTACACGAACCTGCGGGAGAAAGAGTGGGAGAAGAACTGAGCACCGTACAAACCGACAAAACAGGGAGGAGAAAGAAATTTCTCCTCCCTGTTCGCAAGAGGAGTGATTTTTTGGAACTGCTGCTGCAAAAACAGTTCGCCTTCACGGAGGCGGACGTGCGGAAGAATGTCTTGCTTCCTTTCCGGGTGGAGCGGGACTATGCGCGTTTGGCCATTCACCTGCATTACGGCCCCAAGTCCATCCGGGACCCGGAAATCATCATGCCGAAGATTCAGGCATGCGTAGACACCTACTTCCCCGGCGACTTCCGCCTGACGGAAGAGGACATGAAGGAGTTCGACCAGCTGCTGAACTTCGTAACGCTGTCCCTGGACAAGGATGGGGAATACGTGGGCTGCGCCCACCGGCACCCGCCGGAGCAGACCATTCTCATCTCGGAGGAGGGCTCCGACTGGGGCTTCGCCCCGGCGCCCGCCGGGAAGGGCGACTGGCGAATCGTGCTGCACGTCCAGGCGGTGGTAGTGGGAACCATCGACTACCGCCTGGAAGTCTATGGATTGGAAAGGGGGGAGAACGGCGATGCGTTACCGTCCCTTTGAGATGCACTGCCACACCCGCCACAGCGACGGCTCCTTCACGGTGCCGGGCCTTCTGGAGGGCGCGGCGGCTTACGGCTACGAGGGCCTGGCCCTGACGGACCACAACGCTGTTTCCGCCCTGGCGGAGGTGACGCCGGAGCTGGAGGCGCGGACCTGCCGGGTGATTCCCGGCATCGAGTGGACCACCTTTTTTGGGCATCTGCTGGTGCTGGGTTGCCGTCGGTTCGTGGATTGGCGCTTTGTAACGCCGGACACCATCGACGCCGCCCTGGCGGAGATCAAGGAAGCCGGAGGCGTGGCGGGAGTGGCCCACCCCTGCGAGGTAGGTTCGCCGCTGATGTGCGGCTGCAACTGGGAGTTTCACGTGACCCGGTGGGACCTGGTGGACTACGTGGAAATTTGGTCCGGGGACAACCCCCACGCCCGGGCGAAGAACGCTCTGGCCCTGCCCTGGTACGACGCGCTTTTGAACGCCGGGCACCATCTGGCGGTGTCTGCCGGGCGGGACTGGCATGGCCCGGACAAGCCGGGAGAAATCCCTCTGCTGACCGCCACCTACCTGGGCGTCGACGGCCCCGTTACGGCGGAAAGCGCCCTGGAGGCCATCCGGGCCGGGCGGACCTACGTGACCATGGGCCCCACCATGGACCTGATCCTGCACCAGGGGTCCCGGAAACTTGGCCTGGGCGAGACGGCGGAAGCGGGCCCGGCGGAGCTGAGCGTCCGAATCGGCCAGGAGGAACGCCGGGAAATCTGGGGCCGCAACGACATCCAGGTAACCGGCCTGCGCCTGACCGTCAACGGCGAGACGGCGGCGGAGCTGTCCTGTGACGGTGGCACGGTGGAGCTGGCCCTGTCTCCGGGCTGGCTCCGGGCGGAGCTGCTGGGGACCTATTCCGAAAACCAAACCGGAATCCTGGCCCTGACCAGCCCGGTCTATGTGAAATAAACGAACCCCGCCCCACGGAATCCCGTGGGGCGGGGTTTTGCCATCGATACAAGGCTCACCGGGCGGCCCTTTGCAGCCGTGTGACCCGCCAGGCCAACAGGCTCCCCGTCAGGGCCAGCAGGCTCACCAGCCGGAACATGGGCTGAATGCCCAAATGGTCCGCCAGGGCTCCGCCCATGGTGTTCCCCAGCATGGCGGAGGCTCCCTGCCCCAGGGCCAGAAACACCAGATAAGCGGTGGAGAGGCAGTCCGCCGGGACCGTTTCCAGCATGAAGTCCACACAGGCGGTGGTGAACAGGGCGAAGGTCAGGGACTGGAACAGCGCCGCCGCCAGCACCATCCAAAGAGCGGAGGCCCAGCTCAGCGCCAGGGCCCGGAGGCCCCAGCAGAGCATCGAAATGCCGATCAGGGCGGCGGGGGACAGCTGCAGGCGCTTGCGAAGCCGGGCGTAGCCCGCCATGACGGGCAGCTCGCTCATGGCCTGGACGAACAGCGCCACGCCCACGTGCTGCTCCGTCCCGCCCAGGGAAAGGATGAGCACAGGGGAAAAGCTCTCGATGGGGCAGGAGGCCAGAGTGGTGAGGAACAGCGCCAGAAGCATCAGCAGATAGGGCCGGTTTCCCGCCAGCGCGGCCAGGCTCCGGCGGAGTCCGGCCTTTTCCGCCCCGGGCTCCGGGGCCGGGGGATTGGGCAGAGCGCACATGACGGCGCACATCAGGACAAACAGGCACCATAGGATATAATTCCCCGGCTGAAAGCCCCACCGGGCGGAAACGGCCCCGAACAGCACCGCCCCCACGGCGTAGGACAGGGAGCCTCCAGCGCGGGTAACGCCGTAGTTCAGCGCCGCGCCGCCGCTGATGAGGCGGAGGGCCCAGGAGTCCGTGAAGTTCGCCATGCAGACGATGGTGACGTGCATCCCCATGACGGCCATGGCGGTCAGGGCAGGCTGGCCCCCGCCGTGAGTCAGGAGGAAGTAACAGGCGCTGCCCAGGGCGATGTTGGCGAGAATGACCTGCTTGGGCCGGGAGTAGCGGTCGTTCACCACGCCCCACACCGGTCGGGCCAGGGTGGAGGCCAGGGTCCCCAAGGTCATGACCCAGCCGATGCGCAGATTGGAATAGCCCAGGGAGACCAGAATGGGGGAGATATAGGAAATCGTGATGCACTCCACCAGAATCAACAGCCCCTGAAGGAGAAAGAAGCGGAGATTCAGCCTCCTCATACCTCACCCAGCTTGCTTCCCATCCGGGCGAAGAAGCCGGGATACCGCCTCCGGGAAGTGTCGATGCCCCTGGCCTCGGACAGCTCCGCCGCCAGGGTCTGGAGAGCCGGGAGATAAACGAAGCTCCGCAGCTCGTCCCGGCCAGGGTCCTCCAGGCACAGGCCCTCCGCCCCGCCGCCGGGGGCGATGAGAAGGCACTTGGCCCCCACGGAACAGGCGAAGTCCCGGAGGTCCAGCATCCGCTCCCGGTCCCGCCCCTGGGGCGGCAGGAGGAACAGGAGGCAGGCGGCCTCGTCCAGGGCGTTCTGGATGCCGTGGAGGTATTCGTCCAGGGGGTAGGCGGAAACGGGATGATAGTTGGTTTCCAGCAGCTTCAGCGCCCCCTCCCGGGCCGCGCCCAGGCCGTCCCCGGCCCCCAGGACGTAGAAATGGCGGAAGGGCAGCAGCTCTTCCCGGCGGGCCCGGCACCAGTCCTCCGCCCGGTCCAGGTTCTCCCGGCCGGAGGCGGCCAGACGGTCCATGGCGGCGTAAAGCCCGTCCCGATAGGCGCTGTCCGGGCAGACGGCCAGGGCCATGAGCATCAGGGTCAGCACCGTGAGGGTGACGCCCTTGGTCTTCGCGCCCACGCACTCCCCTCCGATGGGGGGAACCACCGCCAGGGAGGCGGCCAGCCCCACAGGGGAGTCCCCCCGCTCCGTCACGGCGGCGACCTGCCGGCCCGCCGCCCGGAGGGCTTGAATCAGCTCACAGGTGTTGGTGCTGGCTCCGCTCTGGGAAACGGCTATGTACAGGGGCCGCTCCGCCCCCAGAGGGGCGGCGGAGTGATACTCCGAAGGGACCAGACAGGTGATTTCCAGGCCCAGGGCCCGCTCCAGCACCGGGCGGGCCATCAGGGCGGCGTAGTGGGAGGAACCGGAGCCCAGGAGAATGAGCCGGTCGGGCCGGGCCTCCTGATACAGACGGGCGAAGGGGGCGGTCAGGGCCTGCCGTTCCTCCAGGAGCGCCCGCCACAGGGCGGGCTGTTGGCGGATGTATTGCCGCAGTAACGTCTCTTCCATTGCGTACTCCTTTTCCAAACCGGCCCGGAGGGCCTTATACTCTGTTCTCCATTGTAAAGACCGGCGTCCGTTTCCACAAGAAAGATTTTCGCACACTTTCTAGGAGTTTTTTGACCGGCCCTAATCCTCCGACTCCCGGAGCAGCTTCTCATAAGCCTCCCGGGAAACCAGCCCCTGGAGGGTGCGCATGACCGCTTCGTACTGGTTTTCGTAATGGGAAAAGGTATCCGTCCGCTGCATTCGGAAGCCCTGCCCCGCGTAGAGCAGGATGGCCTTGTAGCTCCAGGGCTGGGTATGGAGGTAGACGGGCAGCTCCCCGGCGTTCCGATACCAGTTCATGGCCGTTTGCAGCAGGGCTTTGCCCAGGCCCCTGCCCTGGTGGGGCGGGTCCACGATCAGCCAGTGCAGGGAGGCGGCGGTCCCGTCTCCCCGCCGGTCCCTCCAGGCGGCGACGGAACCGACCACACGGCCTCCGGCCTCTTCCTCGGCAAAAAAGACCCGTTCCAAATCCCTGGGGTCCCCCCGGAGATAGGTCCGGGAAAAGTAATCCAGCGCGTCCTCGCAGGAAGCGAAGTCCCCGATGCCGTATTCCAGCCCGGCCCATGCGGCCTCGTCCCCCGGCCGGTAGGGACGGATGCGGTATCCGTCCCGCAAGCGGACGGCGACGGGTTCCCAATGGGTACATTTCAGAATGGCGTTGTAAAATGGGATGCTTCTGTCCAGCAAAGCAATTCCTCCTTTCAGGCAGGGTTTGCATCCACTATAGCATCTCCTGGGAGAGATGGCAAGGACGGCGGAGCTTTCCCCGCCAGACCGTCCGTGAAAACGCGAATCAAGGTTTGAAAAGGAGAGCGCGGAGCGCAGAAAAAAGTTTCGCCAGCCTTTTCAAAGGCTGCGGGGTTCCAAGGGGCAGAGCCCCTTGGGCGCGCCCACAGGCGCGAAACTCCCCCGCCGCGACTTAAAAAATCTCTCGTAATATATGTAAGTCGCGGCCCAGCGCCTTTGCCGCGAAGCCGGCAAACAGCCCGTCCCCCCTCTTCGACCTGGGCAGTTGCGGAGGAACAGGCGTCCGACAGCCGCCCCCGCATCAAAACCTCCAATCAAAACCTTCCCGGTCCTTCCTCCGGTTTCCGGGCAAAATCCCGTTGCTTTTGCCATATGCGCTAAAAAAGCCGGGGGAGCATGTCCCGGCTTTCAGCTTGTTCGTCACTTGTAAAGGGGGAGGGGGATTGTTAAAATAAGAATGCTTGCGAAAAACCGCACGATTCCCAAAAATCGCACAGTTCTTACACCCCCTGTACCTTTTTGATCATTTGCTATGAGGTGTCATATGTATCGTACCGTTATTTTCGACCTGGACGGGACCCTGCTGAACACCATCGAGGACCTGGCCGCCGCCGGGAACTGGGTCTGCCGCCGCAACGGCTGGCCGGAGCACTCGGTGGAGGAGTTCCTGAAGATGGTGGGCCACGGCATCCCCAATCTGGTGTCCAGGTTTTCGCCGGAGGGCTGCCAGAGCCCGCTGATCCTGATGAGCACTATCTCCCAGTTCAGCGAGTATTATGGGGAGCATAACATGGACGCCACCGTCCCCTACGAGGGCGTCGCGGACCTGCTGGGGCGGCTGAAAGCCGCCGGGGTCCAGATGGCAGTGTACTCCAACAAGGCGGATTCCTTCAGCCGGGAGATCGTCGAGCACTATCTGCCGGGCTATTTCCAGCTGATCCGGGGCAAGGTGGACGGCGTGCCCGTGAAGCCGGACCCCACCGGCCTGCGGCACATCATGGCGGAGCTGGAAGCGAAGGCGGAGGAGACGCTGTTTGTGGGAGACAGCAGCGTGGACATCCAGACGGGCCACAACGCCGGGCTGGCCGCCTGCGGCGTGACCTGGGGCTTCCGGCCCCGGTCCTCCCTGGAGGAAGCCGGAGCGGACTTCCTGGCGGACACGATGGCGGAGCTGGAGTCCGTCATCCGGAGCGGCCCATGCTCCTGAGCTACGACGAGGCGGGGGCTCTGCTGGACCAGGTGGCGGAGCCTTTCCCGGAGGCCCTGTTCGAGGGGCTCAACGGCGGCGTCCATCTGGTGGAGGAGGCCATGCCGGACCCGGAATTTCCCCAGGCGGAGCTGTATATCATGGGGGAATACCGGGAGGACCTGCTGGGCAAGTATATCAACCTGTACTACGGTTCCTTCGCCGCCCTGGCGGAGCGGGAGGACTGGACCCTGGAGGACTGGCGGGCGGAGCTGCACCAGACCCTTTCCCACGAGCTGACCCACCACATGGAGGGCCGGAGCGGCCTCCACGCCCTGGACGACAAGGACGCGGAAGAGCTGGAGGGCTACCGCCGGAAATACGGCGGAGACGGCGGCAATCGCTGAAAACGAAACCGGAAGGGAGAAACCCCTTCCGGTTTTTGCGTCATTTGGTGGGGAAGCCGAACTGGTCCCGCATGTCGAAGAGGAACCGCAGAAAGCCCTCGGGATAGGGAATGAAGCTCCCGTCCCGCCGCATGTCCAGAACCTCCTCCAGCGCCGCCCAGCGGACGGCCTGGACCTCCTCCCGCTGGAGCGCCAGGTCCTCCAGACGGAGGTCCCTTGTGAGCAGGTAGAAGTCGTCAAAGCCGCCGTCGAAATTCACCGTCATGGAGGGCCGGAGCCCGCCGAGGTCCAGGGAAACCCCCAGCTCCTCCCGGAACTCCCGCTCCGCGCCCTGGCGGCTGGTCTCCCCGGCGTCCACGCCGCCGCCCACGGATACGTCCCACAGGCCGGGCCAAATGGTCTTTTCCTCTGTCCGCTGCTGGATGAGCAGCCGCCCCGCATGGTCGAAAACGCAGACGTGGACCACGGTCCGGTACTCGCCGGGCCCCCTGGGCCCGCTCCGCTCCGCCGTCTTCCCCAGGGGAAGGCGGTTTTCGTCGTATAAGTCTACCAGTTCCATGGGACACCTCCCGGTTTGATATGCAAATTATTTTGTGCCGCAGGCAACGCCGTGCAAACGAAGGTTCGCCTGTTCCAGCAACGCAATCAGGTGAGGCTCCGCCTGTGTGATTTCCGCAAAATCAAAAGCGGTCTGCCCTGGTTTATCAGCCAAAGAGGGGTCGGCGCCATGGTTGATTAAAAGCCGGATGATTTCCTCACGGCCATCCATTTTCTTTAAAAACACCGCCGCTAATGGGCGAACCCCATCCTTTCGCCCACGGTTTGGGTCGGCTCCGGCGTCCAATAACAGCTTGACAATATACACTTTATACTGCATGACGGCAACCATCAAGTATGTATATCCCTGCGAATTTGATACATTGATATCCGGGATACTGCCAATGATTCCTTTTATCCGCTGAAATTGGCTTGCAACGCTGCCCCGTGCCAGCTCTGTTTTATATATGGCAAGTTCGTTTAGCAGCGTATCTATTTCTTGATTCGGACGCATTTGTATAATTTCCTCACTGCTTCCCCGCCGTCCTATAGTCCCCGCCGGGGCGGTAGAAGGGGCAGGCGGTGTTGGTCCCCTTCAAAAAGCGCTCCATCTCGTCCTCGTCCAGGTCCATGGTGCAGACATAGGATTCCAATTCCTCGTCATAGTCGTAACAGACGCAGTCCTCACAGATGTTGGACATGAGCAATCACCTCTCAGAGAATGATAGCATAGATTCCGTCCACATCCAAGTGTTTTTTTATCACCAGCTCCTCCAAGGCCTCCCGGCTTTCCGGAGGCGCGGCCCAGCAGAGCCCGCATCCGGCGGTGACGCTCCGGGGCACGGGAATCAGCCGCCCCGGCACGCCCTGGGCCCTGCACGCGGCTTCCATGGCCATGGCCCCGGCGGTGGTGCGGAAGGTCACCACGCATTTCTCCGACCGCTCCCGCACGGCTATTCCGCCTCCCGCGCCAGGACGGCCACGGCTTCCGCCGCCGCGTCCGTCTCCGCCTCGGTGTTGAAGTAGGACCAGGAGAACCGGACGGCCCCTTGGTCCGCAGTCCCCAGGCAGCGGTGGAGCCGGGGGGCGCAGTGCGCGCCGGGGCGGGTGGCGATGCCGAACCGCTCCGCCAGCTCGTCGGCAACCTGGGCGGAGTCCCAGTCCCCGATGTTCAGCGTCACCACCGGGGCCCGGACCGCCGCGTCGAAATTCCCGTAGACCCGCACGCCGGGCAGGTCCCGCACCGCCCCGTAAAACCGCCGGGCCAGCCGGTCCTCGTGGGCGTGGATGGCGTCGATTCCCGTCTCCTCCAGGAACTCCAGGGCGGCGCGGAGCCCCGCCAGGCCGTGGCTGTTGAGGGTGCCCGCCTCCAGCCGGGTGGGGTACTCCGCAGGCTGGGCCTCCGAATAGCTCTGCACCCCGGTGCCCCCCACGGCGAAGGGCCGGACCTCCAGCCCCTCCCGGACGCACAGCCCTCCGGTGCCCTGGGGGCCCATGAGGCTCTTGTGCCCGGTGAAGCACACCACGTCGATGCCCAGCGCCTCCATATCGATGGGAAGGACCCCCGCCGTCTGGGAAGCGTCCAGGATGAAGAGCAGCCCGTGCTCCCGGGCGAACCGCCCCACCCATTCGATGTCGATCACGTTCCCCGTCAGGTTGGAGGCGTGGGTACAGACCACGGCCTTCGTCTCTGGCCGAAGCAAGGCCCCAAATGCCTCGTAATCCAGCCGCCCGTTCCCGCCGGCAGGGACGAAATCCACTGCCATGCCCTGGTCCCGGAGGCGGTAGAGGGGCCGCAGGACGGAATTGTGCTCCAAATCGGTGGAGATCACGTGGTCCTCCGGCCCCAGCAGCCCGCCGATGGCGATGTTCAGCGCCTGGGTGGAGTTGGGGGTGAAGCACACATGGTCCGCCCTGGGACAGCCCAGCAGGGCGGCGACTTTCTCCCGCGTCTCGTAGATGGTCCGAGCGGCGGAGAGGGCCCCCTCGTGCCCGCCCCGGCCGCAGTTGCCGTAGGAGGACAGGGCCTCCAGCACGGCCTGGGCCACGGCGGGGGGCTTGGTCCGGGTCGTGGCGGCGTTGTCCAGGTAGATCACGGCTTGACCACCTTACCCGCTCCCGCCAGCTTCTCCACGATGCTGTACATGTTGGTCACGCCGCCCACGGCCAGCCGGTCGGCGAGGCCGTAGTGGTTCAGGCAGGTGCCGCAGGTGAGGATCTCCACCCCCTGGGCCTCCAGGCCTTTCAGGTCCTCCAGGGACTCGGACCCTTGACAGGTGAGATGTGCGCCGCCGTTGTAGAACAGCATGGTCTTAGGCAGCTCCGGCAGCTGGCTGACGGCGAAGAGGAAGCCCTTCATGAGCACCTTCCCCAGCTCGTCGCTGCCGCGGCCCATGACGGCGCTGTCCACCGCCACCACCAGATTCCCCCTGGCGTCCGGGGCGCAGCTCATAGGAGGCTCCTCCACCGGGGCCTCGCCCAAGGGTTCCGCCACCTCCATGGAGACCACAAATTCCTTCTCGCCCACCTTCTCGGACCTGGCGGGCAGCTTGTGTCCGGCGGCCATCCGGGTCAGATTCTGGACGGCGATCTCATTGTCCACATGGACCTCCAGCATCCCCGGCTCCGTCATCTCCCGCAGGGCGCGGGTGGCCTTCACCACAGGGATGGGGCACTGCTCGCCAACGGCGTTTACAATGATCTTAGCCATAAATCAAACCTCCGTTTCCGCCCAGAGGGCGGGTGTTGTCTCCTCCATTGTACCGCCGGAAGGGCCGGAATACAAGGGCTATTTTCTGAGGAGAATATCGAGGCGGTTTGAGAAGCATTTTTCCTGAAAGAACCGCCGCCCTGCCTGCCACGCTCAAAAAACCGCCGCCTCTGCCGCCGCGCCGCCACAACCGGATCGAGCAAAAACGGGAATCCTGGCAAAACCAATTGACGATTCCCCTCCCGTATGTTAAACTGAATTTAATGTGTCTATGGCAGGACACCTGTTCCAATATCACGACCATGACAGATTTGGGAAAGAAGGAAGCATATGTACAAAATCGTCAGAAAAGAGGCTCTGCGCCCTACCGTCACCCTGTATGAGATCGAGGCTCCGCTGATCGCCAAAAAGGCCCAGCCCGGCCAGTTCATCATCCTCCGGGTGGACGAAAAGGGCGAGCGCATCCCCAT
>CAQVQZ010000017.1 GCA_948902155.1 uncultured Oscillibacter sp. | reverse complement strand
CTGGGCCACGCCGGAGCAGGCCGTGGAGGACTTCCTCCGGGACCTGGCCTCCTGCGCGGGCTGAGGCATCCCGCATCTTCCGCCCCCTCCGGCACAGCCGGAGGGGGCGTCGTTTACTGGATGTGCTCCTCGGGGAAATTATCCAGCACACGGAATCCCATTTCCTCCGAGGTCGCCAGCGGGTATTTGTAAATCTGGTCCGGATCGGTGATGGGGCACATGCGCTTCTCCGGCTCCAGCCGGAGGAAGGGCTTCCCGTCGTCCAGATTATTGACCGCTCTTCGGTCCTCTGCCAAAAAATCACCCCTGGAGGGAGTATGCGCGGAAAACCGGCGGTTCATGTCGGAAATTTATGTAAATTTAGGGGCTGTTTGAAAAATGGCAGAATGCCCGGCGGCGAGAGATTTTTGCGCTGGGCGAGGCGATTTCCCGCAGGAATCCTGACGGATTTCAAGGGGAATCAAGGTCGCATCAGCGGAAAAATATCCGCCGATTGGGCGTTTTGGCATTTTTCAAACAGCCCCTATTGCAAGTTCATCGTAAGTTCATCAATCGGATGCCCGCCTCTTTGTCGCCGGCTACGATGATGTGGGCGTCGTCCCGGAAGCGGTAGTTGGGGTCCACCAGGGGCACCACCACGTCGCCGCTCTTCACGCCCAGAATGTTCACGTTGTACTTCTGGCGGACCTCCAGCTCCATGACCGTATGGCCCTCCCACTCCTCGGGAATCTCCAGCTCGAAGACGGCAAATTTCGGCGTCAGCTCGAAGTAGTCGAAGACGTTCTCTGCGGAGAAGCGGATGGCCGCCCGGCGGGCCATGTCCATCTCCGTGTGGACCACGAAGTCCGCGCCGATCTTCCGCAGGAACTTGATCTGCCGCTCCTGGTCCGCCCGGGCCACCACAAATCTGGCTCCCAGCTCCTTCAAGGCGGCGGTGGCCTCCAGGGAGCACTGGAAATCGTCCCGCACGCAGACGAAGCACACGTCGAAGTTCCGCACGCCCATGGACTCCAGCACCCGCTCGTCCTGGCAGTCGCCCACACAGGCGGCGGTGGCGGCTCCCGCCACCTTGGCCACCTTGTCCTCGTCCTTGTCCAGGACCATGACCTCGTTGCCAAGCTCCAGGAGGTAATTGGTCAGGTGCCGCCCGAAGCGGCCCAGGCCGATGACTAAAAAGGATTTCATGACACGTCCTCCCTTAACCGATCAGAATCTTTTCCGGCACGTAGCGCAGGCCGTTCTGGGCATCCCGGCCCTTGGTCACCGCCATGGCCACGGACATGCTCCCCACTCTCCCGGCGAACATCATCAGGATGACCGTCCACTTGGACAGGAGCGGCAGGGAGGCCGTCAGGTTCCGGGACAGGCCCACGGTGCTCATGGCCGAAAACGTCTCGTACAGCGCGTCCGTCAGGTCCGCGCCCTGGACGCACAGCACCATGCATCCCGCCAGGGCTCCGAAGAGATACAGGCTGGCGGTGGAATACGCCTTGTGGATATCCCCCTCGTCCAGGCGGCGGCGGAAGACGTTTACGTCGTCCTGCCGCCAGACGCGGGCCCGGACGCCCAGGGCCAGCACTGCGAAGGTATTTACCTTTACACCGCCTCCCGTAGAGCCGGAAGCCGCGCCGATGAACATCAAAAGCAGCATCAGCAGCACGCCGCCCTGGCTCAGGGCGGTCTGGTCCGCCGGCGCGAAGCCCGCCGTCCGGGCCGTCACCGACTGGAAGGCGGCCATCAATAATGCCGTGGGGCCGTCCGCCCCGGCGAAGGCGTGGTTCCGCTCCAGGGCCCAGAACGCCGCCGCGCCAAAGAGAAAGAGGGCCATGGTGACGCTGAAGGCCATTTTGGAGTGCAGCCGCCAGCGGCGGAAATGCCGCCCGTGGGTCAGCACGTCGTCCCAGACCAGGAAGCCCAGACCGCCGCAGATGATCAGGGCCATCAGAACGAGATTCAGCAGGGGCTCCCCCGCCACTGTAGTGATGGATGAGCCGGTGCCCAGGAGGTCGAAGCCCGCGTTGCAGAAGGCGGAAACGGAGTGGAAAACCGACATCCAGAGCCCTTTGCCCAGGCCGTACCGGGGGCAGAACCACAACGTTAACAGCGCCGCGCCGGTCCCCTCGCACAGCACCGTCACCAGCAGCGCCCGGCGGGCCAGGCGCACCACGCCGCCGATCTGCAAAGCTCCCACGCTGTCCTGGAGCAGCCCCCGCTGCCGGAGGCTCACCCGCCGCCGGACCAGCAGAGCTGCCGGAAGGGAGGCGGTGACGAAGCCCAAACCGCCGATCTGAATCAGCAGCAGCAGGACCACCTGGCCGAAGAGGTTGAACTGGGTGGCGGTGTCGTACACCGTCAGCCCCGTGACGCAGGAGGCCGAAGCGGCGGTGAACACGGCGGAGGTCCAGGGGATGGATTCCCCGCTGCGGGAAGAGATGGGCAAAGCCAGCAGGCAGGCCCCCGCCAGAATCAGCAGGGCAAAGCCCAGGGCGAGGGTCTGCACGGCGTTGGGACGGCGCATGGCGGGGCCTCCTTCATGGTTTCCGGAAATCAGGCGCGATTTGTTCGAGAGTATTATACCCCCTTTTTCCGGTATTTTCAAGCGGGAGTCTGGAAGAGAAATGTCCCAATCGACGCTTTTATGCAGGGGCGGCTGTCAGCCGCCCCTGCCTCCACGACTTCCCAGGTTGGGGAAAACGGGCGATTGATAGCCGCCCCCGCACGAAACCTCCCATCAGAGCGTTTCCTTAAACTGGAGAATCCTTGCATTGGCAGCGCGTTTGCGCTATAATGGGCGGCAGAGAGAGGACGGGCCGGAGGGCTGGTTCCCGTCCTCAAATTTCAAATGAGGTGATGCTTTATGAAACGCCCTATGCTTCTGGCGCACCGCGGCTTTTCCGGCGATTACCCGGAGAACAGCCCCCTGGCTTTTCAGATGGCGGTAGAGAAAACGGCGGTCGACGGCTTTGAGAGCGACGTCCATATCTCCAAGGACGGCAAGCTGGTGGTTTTCCACGACGCCACCCTGGAGCGGACCTCCAACGGCAGCGGATGGATCAAGGACCACACCTATGAGGAGTTGCTCCAGCTGGACATCGGCTCCTGGAAGTCCCCGGAGTTCGCGGGGCAGCACATCTGGACCTTCGACCAGCTGCTGGACTTCTGCCTGGAGACCAAGAAGGTCTTGAACCTGGAGCTGAAAAACTACGAGGTCTTCTACGAGGGCCTGGAGCAGATGGTCATCGACGCCGTCTGCGGCCGGAAGATGCAGGACCAGGTCTTTGTCTCCTCCTTCAACCACATCTCCATGCAGCAGTTCCGGGAGCTGTACCCGGACATCAAGACGGGCCTGCTCTATGACAAGCCCTTCCTGAACATGGAGGCGTACCTCCAGCACTCCAACGCCTGCAACATGCATCCCCGGTACATGCTCCTCCAATACCAGCCGGAGCTGATGGACCTGTACCACGGGCGGGGCATGGAGGTCCACACCTGGACGGTGAACGACGAGGAGAACATGCGGGACATGATCGCCCGGGGCGTGGATGGAATCATATCCAACCACCCGGACGTCCTGTGCCGGGTCGCCGCCGAGGTCTGCGGATAAGAGAAAAAGGAGCCTCCCCAGGCGCGGCGCGTCTGGGGAGGCCCTTCTCGTATTCCGTTACTGCACCGGACGGAGCAGCACGGCCTGGCGCATCATGGCGAACCAACGATCGTCGTTGTTCGCGCGGCGCTTCTTGAATACCTTCTTAAACGACATAGAAATCATCTCCTTCTGGTTCCGGGAACTATCCATAGTCTAGCGCAAATCGCAGAAAATGCAAGTTTCAATTTTTACGAATCGCACAATAAACATTCTGTAAATTTGTGCAATTCGCCACTTCTCTGGCGCCTCCGCATGGGGACCTTCCCTTTTTGCGGAGGGAATGCCCGGCATCCGGCTGCAATTCTATGAAATGGAGACAAATTCTTTGGCAAACATCTGAAAAACACTTGCTATTTCCGACAAAATCCGCTATTCTAATCATAAGAGCTTTATAAAACCGTTGAGGAATGAGGAATTATGACCGTATCTCCCCGGAACAATATGGACGTCAAGCGGCAGAACCGCGTCAACACGCTGCGCTGCATCCTCGCCAGCGAGCGGGTCTCCCAGATGGAGCTGACCCACCGGCTGGCCCTGAGCTGGCCGACCATCTTACAGAACGTGAAGGAACTGATGGGGCTGGGCCTGGTGCGGGAGGACGGCGTATACGCCTCCACCGGAGGCCGGAAGGCCAGGGCTTACGCCCCTGTCCGGGACGCCAAAGCAGCCGCCGGCGTGGAGATTGCCAGGGACCACGTCAGCGTAGTGCTGACGGACCTGGCGGGGAATCTGCTGCATCAGGCCACAGGCTCCATCCGCTTCTCCCAGGAGGAAATCTATTTCAAATATCTGGCGGGCCTGATTCAGCGCTTTGTGGAGGCCAACGACGCTGCGGATCGGGTTCTGGGCGTGGGGATCGCCCTGCCCGGCGTGGTGGACGAGGAACGGGGGCTTCTGCGGGATTCCCGTGCGCTGGACCTGCGGAACGTGCCCCTGAGTACCTTTTCCGGGCACATCTCCTGGCCCTGCCGCTTCCTCAACGAGGCAAATGCCGCCGGTCTGGCGGAGTCCTACGGCAGGCCGGAGGCCGGGGATATGGTCTATCTGTCTCTGGGGGACAGCGTGAGCGGCGCGATTCTGCGGGACGGACGTCCCTGGGTGGGGAGCCGCCTCCGGGCGGGGGAGTTCGGGCACAACACCCTGATTCCCGACGGGCTCCGGTGCAGCTGCGGAAAGCTGGGCTGTCTCAACGCCTACTGCTCCGCCAAGGTCCTGGCGGACCAGGCGGGGGGAAGCCTCTCCGCCTTTTTCGAGAGCCTCCAGACCGGGGACCCGGAGAAGCGGCAGGTCTGGCAGGAGTATCTGGAGCATCTGGCGGTGGCGGTGAACAACCTCCACACCAGCTTTGACTGCAACGTGGTCGTGGGCGGGCCCGTGGGGGCCTATTTGAAGGACTTCGGGGAGCTGCTGCGGGCGCTGCTGACGGAGCGGAATCCCTTTGAACCGGACGCCTCCTATTGGAAGGACTGCCGCCGTCCCCAGGAGGCCGCCGCCATCGGCGCGGCCCTGGAACAGGTGGAGGGCTTCCTGGAAAGTCTCTGAGCTTCCACACATCCATAAAGACGAAAATGCGCCGCCCCGTTGGGGCGGCGCTTCGGTTTGGATGGGAAGGAAATTGCTTTACGTCTGGGGATAGCGGGTAAAGACGATGCACGTGATATGCGCGCCGTTGTTCTCGTTGTACCCGTCCAGGCGGCAGGAGAACTCCTCCACGCCGTCGTCCCAGGACACTGCGGCGTTGATGTTTCCGTCGCAGGTGGCCACGTAGGGGACGCTCCCCTTATAGTGGACCTGGGAGAGGGCGACCCGCGTGTGGACCAGCTTGCCGTTGGACAGCTGGAAGATGATGTCGCCGGGGCGGACCTGGGTGTTGTCCTCCAGCTTCCAGCCCTGGTTGCCCCGGAGGCCGAAAACGTAGTCGCTGAGCATGGCGGCAAAGCCTCCGGCGTTCGTGGTGGGGGTCCCGCCCTGGTCGGTGATCAGCTGGCCGCCGTGGGTCAGCAGGCCGTCGAAGGCGTAGGCGTCGTAATAGTTGTTGTCCCCCTTGACGATGCCGCCCCAGGACATGCCGTCATACCAGATGTCCTTGGCGTCCGCCAGCATGGCGGAGACGTTTTCCTCGGTCATGCGCTTGCCGTTGTTCAGCACGCCGTCGGGATAGGCGTTGTCGCTGACGGTCCAGCCGGTGGTGGAGCCGGTTTCCGTGGGCTTGCGGACGCTGCTGACGGCGACGGTGGTGGGCTTCGGAGTCTCCTCCTCCGGCCAAGGGGCCTCCGGCAGGGCGTCCAGCCAGTTCACCAGGCGGTTGAGCACCACGCAGCCCTGGGCGCGGTTCATGGCGGTGGCCCCGTGGAAGCGGCCGTCCTTCTCCCCGTTCAGCAGGCCCAGGGCGTAGCAGGTGGACACGGCCATGCGGTAGTTGGAGTGGACGGAGCCCCAGTCGGAGATCTTGGCCCGTGCTTCGGCCCGCTGCTCCAGCGTGGTGGTCTGGCCCTGGTCCCGCAGGATGTTGTACATCATCTGGGCCACGTCGTAGCGGGAGATGTCCCGCCCGGCGGCGGCGCTCCAATCCGGCTCCGCGGCCAGGGCGGTGCCCGTCAGGATGTGGTGGTTGTGCAGGGCCTTCACGTCCGGCCAATACCAGGGGCGCTTCTCCGTCTGCATCCGGAGCGCCCCGGCCTCCTCGGGGAAGAACGCCCGGGAGAGCATCACGGCAAACTGCGCGTTGGTCAGGGGGCGGGTGGGCCGGAAGGTCCCGTCGGCATAGCCGGAGATGATTTCCTTTTCGGCGGCGCTATGGATGGCGGTGTAGGCCCAGCTGCCGGCCGGCACGTCGCTGAAGCCGGTCCCCGCCGCCAGGGCCGGGACGGTCAGGCTCAGGCAGAGCGCCAGGGCCAGGAAAAGTGCCGTGAGCTTTTTCATGGGAGAGCCTCCTTATCGTTGTTAGTCTCATTATACGACACTCTTCCCACAAAATCAACTCCGGCGAAAGAAGATTCCGATTCTCCTGCGCATTGTGAAACTCTTATAAAATTTCCCGTTGGCAAAATGACGAAACCGGCAGTGAACCGGGATGGCTCGCTGCCTGATAAATGCAAATTTATCGATCGAATAGCCCTTCTGCGATTAGCAATTCAAGAACACGGGCCTCGCGTTCAAACATCATCGGATTATACGGACTCTGTGTCACATGACGATTTTTCCTGATCGCAGTATCTGGCTCAACATACTCTAACATATAGGCTTCTTCCGCTTCATAGCCGTCAAGCTCTTGGGAAACGGCCTCATCTGCACTTTCACAAAGATAGTAATAGTTATCCTGAATAAAACACTCCGTTTCGTCCTGGTCGCTTCTTTGAATTCGATGCACATATCCGTATTCTTTGACGGTATCCGGCAGGACGACTAAACCCGATTCCTCACGAGTTTCCCGGATCATCGCATCCACAGGGTTTTCGCCGTCCTCGATTCCACCACCCGGAAATTTGTAATAATCGTACTTAATACTATGAATCATTGCTATTCTTTTACCTTTGATCATGATACTTCTGGCAGAGTCGCGGACAAACGAATGGGTGCATTTATCGTAGTTCTTTTTGTCCATTTCGAACAGCAGTCTCATGGCGGCCTCCATAATCATAAATTCCGATTTGCCGAGCCGATTATATCACGAGCTTTTTTCCGTTTCAAGCGGCTGTTGGTGAAACCGCCAATGGCCAGAGTCGCCAACACAAAAAAGAAAAGGGACAAAAAAGAGATTGCATTTCCATAGGGCTTTGCTTATAATCAAGGGAACAACGTGAAAAGAGGGTGTTCCGCTATGCACACCGAGCAAAAACTGAACCTGACCATGCTCTGCGACTTCTACGAGCTGACCATGGGCAGCGGCTACTTCCAGGCGGGGTTCCAGGACCGGATCACGTATTTCGACGTGTTCTTCCGGGACGTGCCGGACAAGGGGGGCTTCGCCGTCTGCGCCGGGCTGGACCAGCTCATCGAGTATATCCTGAACCTGCACTTTGACGACGAGGACATCGCCTATCTCCGGGGCCGGAAGCTGTTTTCCGAGGAATTTCTGGCCTATTTGAAGGAGTTCCGCTTCACCGGCGACATCTGGGCCATCCCCGAGGGCACGCCCATCTTCCCCCGGGAGCCGGTGATCACCGTCCGGGCCCCCGCCATCCAGGCCCAGCTCATCGAGACCTTTACCCTGCTGTGCGTCAACCACCAGAGCCTCATCGCCACCAAGGCCAACCGCATCGTCCGAGCCGCCCAGGGGCGGACCGTGCTGGAATTCGGCTCCCGCCGGGCCCAGGGCACCGACGGGGCCATCACCGGCGCGCGGGCCGCTTACATCGGCGGCTGTGCCGGGACGGCCTGCACCATCTCCGACCAGCTCTACGGCGTCCCCGCCGGGGGCACCATGGCCCACTCCTGGGTCCAGATGTTCGAGAGCCAGTATGAGGCCTTCGAGACCTACTGCCGCCTCTACCCCACCAACGCCACCCTGCTGGTGGACACCTACAACACCCTGAAGTCCGGCGTCCCCGACGCCATCCGGGCCTTCGACGCCGTGCTGAAGCCCCTGGGCATCAAAAAGTGCGGCATCCGCCTGGACTCCGGCGACATCGCCTATCTGACCCGCAAGGCCCGGAAGATGCTGGACGACGCGGGCTGGACGGAGTGCCAGATTTCCGCCTCCAACTCCCTGGACGAGTATATCATCCGGGACCTGCTGATCCAGGGGGCCCAAATCGACATGTTCGGCGTGGGCGAGCGGATGATCACCGCCAGCAGCCAGCCGGTCTTCGGCGGCGTGTATAAGCTGGCCGCGGTGGAGGACAGCCAGGGGAACATCCTGCCCAAGATCAAGGTCAGCGAAAATGTGGACAAGATCACGAATCCCCACTTTAAGAAGGTCTACCGCATCTTCGACAAGGAGACCGGGAAGGCCGAGGCGGACTATATCACCGTCTGGGACGAGCAGGTGGACGACCGCCACAGCCTGGAGCTCTTCGACCCCAGGGCCACCTGGAAGCGGAAGACCTACACCAGCTTTACCATCCGGTCCCTCCAGCAGCCCATCTTCCTGGGGGGAAAGCTGGTCTACCGCCGCCCCAGCCTCCCGGAGATCCAGGCGTACTGCAAAGAGCAGGTGGACACGCTGTGGGACGAGGTGAAGCGCTTCGAGAACCCCCACAACTACTATGTGGACCTGAGCCAGCGGCTGTGGGACATCAAGCAGTCCCTATTGCGGGAGAGCAAATAAAATTTGTCCCAACCTCTTGACATGGAGTCCGCTCCAAATGATACTCTGTGACTGCGGGAATGAGGGAAAGGCCGGTTTCTTTTTCCGGAGGGCTCCTCATTCCCTCCGCATTTTATAGGATGATAAGGAGGCGTGCTGCTATGCGGTACCGTACTTTGGGCAGGACCGGCGTTTCCGTCGGCGAGATCGGCATGGGCTGCGAGGGCTTTTTGGACAAGCCCTATGAGCAGGTCCGGGAGCTGGTGGACATCATGGAGGCCGGCGGCGTCAACTGCATCGATCTTTACACCCCCAATCCGGACTTTCGCTCCAACCTGGGCCGGGCCCTCCGGGGGCGGCGGGAGAAATTCGTCCTCCAGGCCCACCTCTGCACCATTTGGAAGGACGGCCAGTACAAGCGGACCCGTGATATCGCCGAGGTCCGGGAGGGCTTCGAGGACCAGCTCCGGCGGCTGGAGACGGACCATGTGGAGATCGGCATGGTCCACTATGTGGACTCCATGGCCGACTGGGAGCAGGTGGAAAACGGCCCCGTCATGGCATACGCCCGGGAGCTGAAAGCGGCGGGGCGTATCGGCTGCATCGGCCTTTCCAGCCACAACCCCCAAGCGGCCCTGGCGGCGGTCAACAGCGGGCTCATCGACGTGCTGATGTTCAGCGTCAACCCCTGCTACGACCTCCAGCCCGCCGGGGAGGACGTGGAGGAGCTGTGGTCCCCCAAGAACTACGAGGCCCCCCTGCTGAACATGGACCCGGAGCGGCAGGAGCTGTATGAGACCTGCCAGCGGCTGGGGGTGGGCGTCACAGTGATGAAAGCCTTCGGCGGCGGCGACCTGCTCAGCGACAGCCTCTCTCCCGCCGGGAAGGCTTTGACGGACTTCCAGTGCCTCCAATACGCCCTGGACCGGCCTGGTGTGGCCTGCGTCATGTCCGGCGCGCGGAATCCCGAGGACCTGCGGCGGAGCATCGCCTTTGAAGAGGCCCCGGAGGAACAGCGGGACTACGCCGCCGCCCTGGCCGCTTTGCCGAAAATCAGCTGGAAGGGACACTGCATGTACTGCGGCCACTGCGCCCCCTGCCCCAAGGGTATCCAAGTGGCAGACGTTACGAAATTCCTGAACCTCTCCCTGGCCCAGGGGTCGGTCCCCGAGACCGTGCGGGAGCACTACGCCGCCCTGCCCCACGGCGCGGGGGAGTGCGTCCGGTGCGGGGCCTGTGAGAAGCGCTGTCCCTTCGCCGTGCCCGTGATGGAGAACATGCGCCGGGCGGCGGAGCTGTTTGGGAGGTAACGCCATGGGCCGCACAGTCTTGATTCTGGACGGCCAGGGCGGCGGCGTGGGGAGCCAGCTGGTCCGTTTACTGAAACCCCGCCTGCCGGAGGACTGCCGCCTGCTCTGCGTGGGGACCAACGTAGCGGCCACCGCCGCCATGCTGAAGGCCGGAGCCGCCCAGGGAGCCACGGGGGAAAACGCCGTGGTGTTCAACGCCGCCAGGGCGGACCTGATTCTGGGGCCTGTGGGCGTGATCCTGGCCAACGGCATTCTGGGGGAGGTCTCCCCGGCCATGGCCGCTGCCGTCTCCGGGGCCGGGGCGGTGAAGATTTTGATTCCCTCCGCCTCCTGCGGGCTGTACGTCGCCGGGACGGAGGAGTGCCGCCTGGAGGAATACCTCCGCCGGGCGGTGGACCTGGCGGTCCGGGAGCTGGGCCATGCGTAGGAGCTTTCTCGACATCGCCGGGGAGCACTGGGCGCGGTATCCCCTGATGGAGCCTCCGGACTTCGCGAAGCTGGCCTATCAGAGCGAATACGGCCCCGCCCATCTGGTCCAGAGCCCGGACAAGGTCCTGGCCTCCCTCCTGGCGGAGCGGAAGGAGGCCGGGGCGGGGCCCCTGCCCCCGGAGCCCATCGGGAACGGCCTCTGCCGGTTCCACATCACACAGGCCCTCTCCACGCTCTGGGAACTGCCTTTGATCGGCCGGATGTTCCAGCGGACCATGGCCCTGACCGAGGGGACCGAGGCGGGGCTGGCGGACAGGCTGGAACAGCTGGCCGGGCTTCCGGTCCCCGGCCTGGGGGACTATCTGGAGGGCTGGCGGCGGGAGGGCTGTCCCCCCGTTCACCACAGCGAGGCGTTCCGGAGCGCCTACAGCCCCCATTACCGGGTCCTCCGGATGGATTACGCCCGGTTTCTCCCGGCCCTGGTCCCGCTGGAGAAGCTGGCCCGGGACACCAAGGCCCGCCAGGAGCGCCCTGCCGCCGCCGCCGTCGACGGGCGCTGCGGAAGCGGCAAGACGGGCTTTTCCGCCGTGACGGACGTGCTGGCCTGCCGCGTGAAGATTCTCCACATGGACGACTACTATCTGCCCTGGGAACAGCGGGCCGAGAATTGGATGGACGTCCCCGCCGGGAACATGGACCTGGAGCGCTTCCGGAACGAGGCCCTTCTGCCCGCCCTGAGCGCCGCCCCGAAAAAACAGGCGGTGGAGCTTTACCACGAAGGGGAGCTGCTGGAGCGCCGGGAAATCGTCGTGCCGGAGCCCCTGACCATCGTGGAGGGCACCTATTCCCAGTACCCCAGCCTGGCGAAATACTACGACTTCAAGATTTTCCTCACCTGCGGCCGGGACGAGCAGACCCGCCGCCTCCAGGTCCGGGAGGGAGACTATTTCCCCACCTTCGACCGCGTCTGGCGGACGCTGGAGGAGCGCTATTTCTCCGCCTGCGGCACGGAGGAACACGCCGATTTGGTGGTGGACACCACGGGGTTTTTCGACTGAGTTTCCCCCTGGAACCTGGGCGGTTGCGGAAAAGCGGGCGGCTGATAGCCGCCCCTACATAGAAGCTCCGACGGAGACCGTTCCCCAAATGCAAAATTTTTAAAACGCTTGTCAACTCGGAACATTTTCTGTAATATATATCTGGAAAGAACAGCGCCGCCAGGAAGGCGGCAGACTGTCAGAAGACGGGAAAACTTTTGAAAGGGAGTTTTTCCTATGGAAAAAAAGCAAAGCCCCATCCACGCCCTGGTCACCGCCGCCATGATGCTGGCGCTGGGGCTGGTCCTGCCCTTCTTCACCGGGCAGATTCCCCAAATCGGCAACATGCTCTGCCCCATGCACCTGCCCGTGCTGCTGTGCGGGCTCCTCTGCGGCTGGAAGTACGGCCTGGCCGTGGGCTTCCTCCTGCCGCCGCTGCGGTACGTGCTGTTCCACATGCCGCCGCCCTTTCCCAACGGCATCGCCATGGCCTTCGAGCTGGCGGCCTACGGCTTCCTCGCCGGGTTCCTCTACGCCCGGTCCCGCTGGCAGTGCGTCGTGGCGCTGTACCGCTGCCTCATCGCCGCCATGACCGGCGGGCGCGTCGTCTGGGCCGTGGTCCGCATCGTCCTCTCCGGCGTGTCCGGGCAGGCGTTCACCTGGCAGATGTTCCTCAGCGGCGCACTGATCACCGCCATTCCCGGCATCGTCTTACAGCTGGTGTTCATCCCCGTCATGATGATAGCCCTGGACCGGACCGGGCTGGTCCGCTTCCGCCGGAGCGGAGAGACGGCTGAATCAGCGTGAGGTCAGGAAGACCTCCGACAGCAGCGCCGTGATCTCCTCCAGCCGCTCCACGTCCAGGCCCGCGTAGTTCACCACCAGCGTGTGGGCGTAGGCGGGCGAGGGCACGGCGGCGTACTCCGACAAAAAGCCAAGACGCACCCCGAGGCCCTCCGCCCGACGGCGGAGGGCTTCGTCGTCCTCCTCGGTCTTCAGCCGAAGGAGGAAGTGCAGCCCCGCCCCCCGGTCGGTAATCCCGGCGGTGAAGGGGCAGGCGGAAAACGCCTCCAGCACCGCCGCCCGGCGGAGGCGGTAGCTCTTCCTCGTCCGGGAGAGGTGCTGCTCATACCAGCCGCCGTCCAGAAAACGGGCCAGGACCTGCTGCTCCAGGGCGGGGACCGTGGAGGCGTAAAAACCCAATTCCCGGCGGCAGCGCTCCAGCAGCCGGGGCGGCAGCACCATGAAGCCCACCCGCATGGAGGGAGAGATCGTCTGGGAGAACGTGTTGACATAAATCACCCGCCCCCGGGTGTCGATGCTCTGCAACGCCGGAATGGGACGGCCTGTAAAGCGAAACTCACTGTCATAGTCGTCCTCAATGATAACCCCGTCCGTCTCCTCCGCCCAGCGCAGGAGGGCCTGCCGCCGGGCGATGGGGGTGACGATGCCGGTAGGGTAATGGTGGGCGGGGGAGATGTGCGCCACCGTGGCCCCGGAGGCCCGGAGGGCCTCCGGCGGCATCCCCTGGCTGTCCAGGGGGATGGAGCGGCAGGCCGCGCCCCATTTACCGTAGACCTGGCGTATCTTTGGATAGCCGGGGTCCTCCAGGGCGAAGACGGTCCCCTCCCGGCCCAGGAGCTGGGCCAGGAGCAGGTACAGATATTCCGCCCCCGCGCCCACCACGATCTGCTCCGGCGACACCGCCATGCCCTTGAAATCCCGGAGGTCCCCGGCGATGGCCCGCCGCAGGGCGGGAAGGCCCTGGTGGGGCGTCGGGACCAGATGGCCCCCCTCGGACAGCACCTGCCGGGTCAGCTTCGCCCAGATGGTGGAGGGAAAGGGGTCCACCCGGCCGCTTTTCAGATCCAGCCGCCACGACCTCGGAGGGGCCTCCGGCGGGATCTCCGCCGGGGCGGGAGGCGCGGGGACCCGGTCCACCGGGGAGACGTAGAAGCCCAGCCGGGGCCGGGCGTCCACATAGCCCTCCGCCGCCAGCTGCTGATAGGCCCCTTCCACCGTGATGACGGAGACCTGCAAGTGCTCCGCCAGCGCCCGCTTGGAGGGGAGCCGCGCCCCCGCCGTCAGCGCGCCGCCCAGGATGTCCTCCCGGAGGCAGCGGTAGAGGTGTTCGTAGAGCGGCAGACCGCCCCGGTCCTCCATATCATAGGTCAGCATCGAATCCACTCCCTTCTGACCTTATAAAAAAGTTTGATTTTGGATATTTCAATCATATCACACCGGCGGTATCATGGCAATATCAACCGCAGAAAAAGGAGCGCGATACTATGGAAAAGACATTACCACGGGAAACAATGGCCCGGCGCGTGAACGCGAAGGCGCTGGCCCTGACGGGCCTGTTTGCCGCCCTGGGCTGTGTGGGGACGATGGTCCTGCAAATCCCCTCCCCCACCGGGGGCTATCTGAATTTGGGAGACACGGTGGTCATTCTGGGGGCCTGGCTGCTGGGGCCTGTGTACGGAGCCGTCGCCGGGGGCGTGGGCCCCGCCATGGCGGACCTGCTGTCCGGCTACGCCGTCTATGTCCCCGCCACGCTGGTCATCAAGGCCGTCATGGCCCTCACGGCGGCGCTGCTGTACCGGGCCCTGGGGAAGCGGGGGCTGGCCCTCTGTGCCGCGATTGCCGAGGTCCCCATGATAGCGGGCTACTGGCTGTTCGACGCCCTGCTGGCCCATCTCTCCGGCGGCGCGGCCTTCACCCTTTGCCTGGCGGGCAGCGCGGCGGGCGTCCCCAGCAACCTGGTCCAGGCCCTGTTCGGTGCAGCGGCGTCCACGCTGCTGGCCATCGCCCTCCGGCGCAGCGCCGCCGTGCGGAGGCAGTTCCCGCGCCTCTAAAGAGATTGCCAGGAACTTCCTCCGGTTCCAGATTTTAAGCCTTGCTTCCAGCTTCACTTTTCGGTATCCTTGATGAAGAAATCCGCCGCAAAGCGCGGAAATCTACTCAAGAAAGGAAACGATATGAAGCGAAAGCTTATATGCGGCCTTCTTTCCGCCGCCGCTCTCTGCCTTCCGGTGAAAGCGGCCCGCCCCGTGGCCGTCCAGGTGGACGGACAGCCGTTGGAAAGCGGCGCGTATCTGGAGGAGGGAGTCGCCTATGTACCCCTCCGGGAGCTGCTGGAAACCATGGGAGACTGGGATATCTGGTGGGACGGCGGCATAGCCCGGGCCGTCTCCGATCAAGCGTCCCTGACGGCCCATCCGGACGGAAACGCTCTGATTATCAATGGCCAGCATCACCCCTGCACGGTGGACGTGGTGGAGGGCCGGACCTACGTGCCCCTCCGCCTGACGGCGGAGGCCCTGGGAGGCCGCGTCGCCTGGGACCCCTGGCTGGACGGCGCGGCGGTGACCACTGCGGAGGCGGAGCACGACGCCATGGACTATTTCTGGCTCTCCCGCATCATCCACGCCGAAAGCGGCGGCGAGGCCCTGGAGGGCCAGATCGCCGTGGGCAACGTGGTGCTGAACCGGGTGGCCAGCCCGGACTTCCCCGACAGCGTCCCGGAGGTCATTTTTGATTCGGAGCACGGCGTGCAGTTCGAGCCCGTCGTCAACGGCTCCGTCCTCCAGGAGCCCACGGAGCTGTCCCTGGAGGCGGCGCGCCGGGCCCTGGAGGGGGAGAACACCGCCGGGGAATCCCTTTATTTCTTCGCCCCCGCCCTGTCCGAGGGGAGCTGGATCGACTCCAGCCGGACTTACCGCCAGACCATCGGCTGCCACCGCTTCTACGCCTGACTGGACCGCTGGAAAGCGCCGCGGCTGTTCCTTAAATGCGGACAAACCCGCCGGAATCGTCCGCTGTTCGGGGCCGTCCCTTGAGGGGCGGCCCCTTTTTGTGATAAATGCGTGAAAAAAGCCGTGATTTTCCTCTGCATTTTAGGGATTTTATTTCTTGTGCAAAGCCCCCTTTTTCCGATATTCTGTAAGAGGAAAAATTTACGGTCCGTTCTTTGCCGGAACCCCCAAAAAATTGGCATACCCCTTCCCCCCGCGGGGTATACTCTTGGGCAGGCGGAAGGGCCGAGTGAAGGGGCGATTTTATGTTAACGAGCCAGTATTTGCAGCGCGTCTACAATGAAGTGATCACCAGGGACCCCGACCAGAAGGAGTTCCACCAGACGGTCCTGGAGTTCCTGGAGAGCCTGGACCAGATCATCGACCAGCATCCCGAGTATGAGCGGAAGAGCATCATCGAGACCTTTGTGGAGCCGGAGCGTGTCATCAGCTTCCGGGTGCCCTGGGTGGACGACCAGGGAAAGCTCCACGTGAACCGGGGCTACCGGGTCCAGTTCAGCTCCGCCATCGGCCCTTACAAGGGCGGTCTGCGGTTCCATCCCACCGTCAACCTCTCCATCCTGAAATTCCTGGGCTTTGAGCAGATTCTGAAAAACAGCCTCACCACCCTGCCCATGGGCGGGGCCAAGGGCGGCAGCGACTTCGACCCCAAGGGCAAGAGCGACGAGGAGGTCATGCGCTTCTGCCAGAGCTTCATGACGGAGCTCCAGCGGCACATCGGCCAGTTTGTGGACGTACCGGCGGGGGACATCGGCGTGGGCGCCCGGGAGATCGGCTATCTCTTCGGCCAGTACCGCCGGGTCCGGGGCACCTACGCCGCCGGGGTCCTCACCGGCAAGGGCCTGAGCTTCGGCGGCTCCCTCGTCCGCACCGAGGCCACGGGCTACGGCATCTGCTACCTGACCCAGGAGATGCTGGCGAAGATGAAGAACGACAGCTTCGAGGGCAAGACCGTGGTCATCTCCGGCAGCGGCAACGTGGCGATCTTCGCCTGCCAGAAAGCCACCCAGCTGGGCGCGAAGGTGGTGGCCCTCAGCGACTCCAACGGCTATATCCACGACCCCAACGGCATCGACCTGGACGTGGTGAAGGACATCAAGCTGGGCCACCGGGGCCGCATCAGCGAGTATGAGGGCCGGGTGCCCGGCAGCACCTATCACGAGGGCTTCCGGGGCATCTGGAACATCCCCTGCGACATCGCCCTCCCCTGCGCCACCCAGAACGAGATCGACGGCGACATCGCCCGGACCATCGTGAAAAACGGCGTCATGGCCGTCACCGAGGGCGCCAATATGCCCTGCCTCCCCGAGGCCATGGAGGTCTTCCAGGAGGCCGGTATCCCCTTCGCCCCCTCCAAGGCGGCCAACGCCGGAGGCGTGGCCACCAGCGGTCTGGAGATGAGCCAGAACTCCATGCGCTACTCCTGGTCCTTCGAGGAAGTGGACCGCCGTCTCAAGACCATCATGGTCAACATCTTCCACAACATCTACACCGCCGCCGAAGAGTGCGGCAAGCCCGGCGACCTGGTGCTGGGCGCCAACATCGCCGGCTTCATGAAGGTGGCCGACGTCATGCTCTCCCAGGGCCTGGTGTAAGGTCTGCCATCTCCGCAATATAGAGTCCGAAGCCCCCTCCGGTTTGTCCGGAGGGGGCTTTTTTCGTCTTTTTTTGCAAAACTGCCCATATGTCCTTTTCTTTCCACCCGCCGGTAAGGTATAGTAGTTCCATCAACAAAAAAGGAGTGGGCCCCATGAAAAAGGTTGAACGCGCATACGCCTCCCTGAAGGAGCGGGTCAAAACGGAATGGATCCTCTACCTGCTGGCCTTCGTCTTCATCCTGATCGCGGACTCCATCGGTCAGATCAAGATTCCCGTCTGGAAGGGCACCTTCATCATCTTCCCCATCTTCTACGCCCTGTTCCTGGGCGTCCTCACCGGACCCAACGCGCTGAAAATTCTGGACGACAAGAAGGTGAAAGCCGCCTCCGGCCTGGTGGGCGTGGCGATCCTCCCCTTCGTGGCGAAGCTGGGCATCAACGCCGGGGCCAACATCTCCATCGTCATCTCCGCCGGTCCCGCCCTGCTGCTCCAGGAGTTCGGCAACCTCTGCACCATCTTCCTGGCCATGCCCATCGCCCTGATGCTGGGCTTGAAGCGGGAGGCCATCGGAGCCGCCCACTCCATCAACCGGGAGACGAATCTGGCCCTGATGCAGGATATGTTCGGCGCGGACTCCCCGGAGGCCCAGGGCAGCCTCTCCGTGTACATCGTCGGCGGCATGGTGGGCACCATCTACTTCGGCTTCATGGCCTCCATGGCCGCGGCCACCGGCCTCTTCCACCCCTACGCCCTGGGCATGGCCTCCGGCGTGGGCGCGGGCATTCTCATGAGCTCCGCCGTGGCGGCTCTGTCCGAGGTCATGCCCGCCTACGCGGACCAGATCGCCGCCATGGCCTCCGCCAGCGAGACGATTTCCGGCATCGACGGCATCTACATGGCGATCTTCCTGGGCGTGCCCCTGTGCAACTTCCTGTACCGCAAGTTAGAACCCACCCTGGGGAGACTGACCAAGTCCGGCCGGGAGCTGGCCGAAAAGAACTGAGGAGGGAACCGCTATGACCGTTAAGGATTGGATTTTCGTTCTGGCCATCTCCGGCCTGGGCATGATGACCGCCAACTTCATCGGCTTCGATGTGGCATTCAGCGAGTCTCTGCCCGGCGTGCTGGTGCTGCTGCTCATCGCCCTCTGCGCCGCGGGGCTGTCTTACGTCATTCCCCTCAAGCTGCCCACGGTGGCCTACTGCTCCATTCTGGGCCTGCTGTGCGCCTGCCCCCTGTCCCCGGTGTCCCAGTTCGTCATCGAGTCCGCCGGGAAGATCAACTTCACCGCTCCCCTGACCATGGTGGGGGCCTTCGCGGGCATGTCCATCAGCAACCAGCTGAAAATGTTCTTCAAGCAGGGCTGGAAGCTCATCATCATCACCATTCTGGTCATGACCGGCACCTTCTTCGGCTCCCTGGTGGTGGCCCAGGTGGTGCTCCAGCTGACCCATGCCATCTGAGCTGATCTTCGCGGCGCTGGGAAGCTGCGCCGTGGGCCTGTTCATCGGCTGGTGCGGCGTGGCGGGATTCCTGCTGCCGATCCTGTTCGTGAACGCCTGCGGCCTCTCCGTCACGGAGTCCTTGCTGCTGAGCTTCCTCTGCTTCGCCGTCTCCGGGGCCATCGGGTCTTTCAACTACCGCCGCCGGGGGGAACTGCCCCTCCGGCCCGCGTTGGTTCTCTCCGCCGGAAGCCTGGCGGGGGGCCTCCTGGGAGCCGCCCTGGGGGGGCTGCTGGAGCCGGGGACCGTCAAGGTGGTGCTGTACGTTGTCGTCCTCCTCTCGGGCCTCGCCATCGCCGTCCGGGAGCTCCGGCCCCAGAAGGGCCCGGAGAGGGACGCCTTTCCCAAGCCCCTGCCCCTGCTGGCCCTGGGCTTTGCCACGGCTTTGCTCTGCGCCCTCTCCGGGGCGGGCGGGCCGGTGCTGGTGATGCCCCTGCTGGTGGCTATGGGCGTCCCC
Source organism: uncultured Oscillibacter sp. (assembly GCA_948902155.1). Next base: position 484 of record CAQVQZ010000017.1, on the reverse strand, counting down.
GCCAAGACGGCGGTGGGCACGGCGCTGCTGGACTCCGTGTTTATCGCCCTGCCCGCCATCGCCGTGTACGGAAGCCGCTGCCAGCCCCTGGCGCTGCTGCCCATCCTGCTCCTGTCCGTGCTCTGCCACGCCGCCGGGGTCTTCTCGGGCAGCGTCACCGCCGCCCATGTTCCCCAGTCCCTGCTGAAGCGGGGCGTGGCGGTGTTCTCCATCTGCTTCGCCCTGTTTATGCTGTTGAAATAGGAGGGTTTTCCGATGCCTGACCAACTCCGCTGCGATCTTCTTCTCACCGGCGCGCGCTATCTCTCCCCCGACATGACCGTCGTCTCCGGAAAGGCCATCGCCATTCAAAACGGCGTCATCCTGGACGTCGTGGACCAGGACCAGTGTTCCTATCAGGCGGATACGGTCCTCTCCGGCTCCCACCTGCTCTGGATGCCCGGCCTGGTGGACGGGCACCTCCACACCAGCCAGCAGCTTCTCC